>CAITLX010000322.1 GCA_903893335.1 uncultured delta proteobacterium
ACGCGCGATGTCACCTGGATCGCCGCCGCGCAGGTCGATCTCACGCTGCTCGCGCTGCCTTGGCTCATCGCGTTCGAGGGCGTTCACCCCCACTGATCGAGCGCGGCGCAGTTCGCTCTTGGACTGCGCGCCTCGCGGCGCTAACGTCCACGGTCATGGAGCGGCGGACGGTGCAGCTTCGCGTCGGTGGGCAAACCTACCGCGTGGTCACCTCCGCGTCCGATGGGGAGCTCAAGCGCCTCGCGTCGTCGATCGACGCGAAGCTCGGCGAGGTCGACCCGCGCGGTCGGGCGTCGGGGCCGCAGCAGCTCCTGCTCGCGGCGCTGGCGCTCGCGAACGATCTCGAGCAGGCCCGCGAGCGCGTGCACACCGTCGAGGCTCGCTCGCGTGAGGTGATCGCCCGGGTGCTCGAGCGCGTCGACGCGGCGCTCGACGAGGCCGGGGCTCCCAGCTCGGGCGACGGCGACGAGGCGCCCGCGCCGACGTCGTGAGAGTCCCTCGCGGCGCTTCGTTGACCGCCCGTCCCGATCCCCTTCGCCACCTGGTCGCCGAGCTCGACGAGCTCGCCGCTCGGGAGCTTCGGCGCGAGCGCGTGGCTCCCGCTGCCGGGCGGCTGGTCCTCTGCTCGAACGACTACCTCGGATACGCGACGACAGGTCGCCTCGGTGCGGTGCCCGAGGGCGTCGGCTCGGGCTGCGGCGCCTCGCGCCTGGTCGCCGGCGAGCACGACGCGCACCTCGGGCTCGAGGGAGCGCTCTGCCGCTGGCTCGGCACCGACGCCGCGCTCGTCTTCACGAGCGGCTACGCGGCGAACGTCGGGCTGCTCTCCGCGCTCGCGGGCCCGGGCGATCTCGTCGTCTCGGACGCGCTCAACCACGCGTCGATCGTGGACGGCTGTCGCCTCTCGCGCGCGACGGTCGTCGTCGTCCCCCACCTGCGCCCGGAGGCCGTCCGCGACGCCTTTCGGGCGAGCACCGCGCGGCGCCGCTTCGTCGTGACGGAGTCTTACTTCAGCATGGACGGCGACTGCGCCGATCTGTGCGCTCTGCGAGAGGTGTGCGACGCCTACGATGCTGCGCTGCTGGTGGACGAGGCCCACGCGCTCGGAGTCTTCGGTCCCGCCGGTCGAGGGCGATGCGCCGAGCTTGGGGTTCGCCCCGATGCGCTGGTCGGCACCTTCGGCAAGGCCCTCGGGGCGGGGGGCGCGTTCGTCGCTGGGTCGGCGCCGCTGGTGGATTGGCTCTGGAATCGGGCGAGATCCTTCGTGTTTTCGACCGGCCTGAGCCCCGCCGTCGCCTCGCTTGCCGCTCGTGGCGTTCAGCTCGCGGAGGGCGATGAGGCGGGTCGGGCGTCGCTCGAGCAGGTGGCCGGCGCCTTGCGAGAGATTCTGCGTGAGGTCGGGGCGCCGCTCGCGCCTTCGACGGGCCCCATCCTCCCCGTCGTGCTTGGCGATGCGGGTGGCGCTCTTCGGGCAGCCCGCGCGTTGGCCGATCTCGGGGTCCATGTGCAGGCGATCCGGCCGCCCACCGTGCCCGCCGGGAGCGCGCGGTTGCGCGTGACGGCTTCGGCGGTCCTCGGGGCGGACGGTCTCGAGCGAGCGCGGCGCGCCTTCGTCTCAGCGTTTCGGGCCAGCCCGTGACCGGGCGGCTCGTCGTCGTCGTCGGCACCGGCACGGGCGTCGGCAAGACCCACGTCGCGCTCGCGCTGATGCACGCGCTCGCCGGGCGCGGCCTGGCCGTCGCGGGCTACAAGGCGGTCGAGACCGGCCTCGAGGGCGGTGCCGAGTCAGACGCGAGCCGCCTCTCGGGTGGGGGAAGGTTTCACGTGAAACCCTCGCCCTACCGATTCGCCCCGCCCGTCTCTCCGCACCTGGCCGCTCGCCGGGCGGGCACCCGCATCGACCTCGGAACGCTGCGGAGCGACGTCGCTGCGCTGCGAGCAGAGTACGCCTGGGTCGTCGTCGAGTCGGCCGGGGGGCTGTTCACGCCGCTCGGGGAGGGCCTCACCAACTGGGACCTCATGCGCTCGCTCGACCCATGCGGCGTCCTGCTCGTGGCGCGCGATGGCCTGGGCGTACTGCACGACCTCACCGCCACACTCGGTCTGGCTGCCGCGCGCGGACGACGGATCGACGTCGTGGCGCTCAGCGCCCCCGAGGTCCCCGACGCGTCCACCGGGACGAACGCGGGCGAGG
>CAITLX010000323.1 GCA_903893335.1 uncultured delta proteobacterium
ACGGCGGCGCCGAGCGCCGAGCGCACGCGCAGCCCGACGTGCTCGGCGGTGCGGAGCACGGGCAGGAGCCTCCGTGTGCGGTTTCCGCCGGGCGCGCCGAGCATTCGGCCGACTATACACCGATCACCCGCCCCTCCCCGGGGCGCCCCGGCCCGCCCTCGGGCGGAGTGCGGAGCCCACGTCACCCTTCCTTCCGCGCGCGAAGTCGTGCCGAATGGGGCTCGTGGCCGAGCCGTCCGACGACCTGCTGCTCGTGCCGCGCCCGCGCGGCGCGCGAGGGCGCTCGCCCGCGGTGGTCGACCTCGACCTCGACCCGGCGCAGCGCGCCGCGGTGACGCTCCCGCGCGAGCGGGCGCTGCTCGTGCTCGGCGAGGCGGGCCACGGCAAGACGACGGTGGCCGTGCACCGCGTGGCGCACCTGTTTCGCCTGCCCGAGGCGCCCGGGCGCGCGGCGGTCGTCGTGCCCGCCGAGGGGCTCGCGCGGCTGCTGCAGTCGCTGCTGCGGCGGCTGGGCGCCGACGTCGAGGTGCGCACCTACGACCTCTGGGCGTCGGCGCAGGCGCGGCGTGCGTTTCGCGACGTGCCTCGGCGCGAGTGCGAGCTGACGCCGCCGTCGGTCGCGCGCGTCAAGCGCGACCCGGCGCTGCGCGCGGTGCTCGTCGAGATCGCGCGGCGCGAGCCCGGCACCATCGACGACGACCGCGACGCGCCCCGGGTGCGCACCCGCGCGCTGGTGCGGCGCGCCGACCTGCAGCACCTGTTCGGCGATCGCGTGCTGCTCGAGCGCGCGCGCGCGGGCTCGACGTCGCTCACGCAGCGGATGATCGACGACACGCTCGAGCACAACCGGGTGCAGTTCTCGCTCACCGGCGAGCAGGAGTGGGCGCACGTCGACGACCCGGCGCGGCTGCGCGCGGTCGATGGGCTGCGCCTCGACGAGGCCACGGCGACGGCCGACGCGGGCACCATCGACGTCGAGGACTACGCGGTGCTCTTCGAGATCGAGCGGCTGCGCGCCGAGCGCAGGGGGCGCCTGCCGCGCGCGCCCCTGCCGTTCGACCTGCTGATGCTCGACGAGGCGCAGGAGCTCGCGCCGCTCGAGCTCGCGCTGCTCGGGCGCAGCCTCGCGCCCGGCGGCTCGCTCGTGGTCGCGGGCGACGCCGACCAGCAGACGGACACGACGAGCACGTTCGGCGGCTGGGACGCCGCGATGCGCGAGCTCGGCTGCGCCGCGTGGGACACCGCGCTGCTCGACGTCGGCTACCGCTGCCCCCCCGAGCTGGCGCGGCTCGCGCACCGCATCCTCGGCACCCCGATGCGCGCCGCCGCGACCTCGGCGGCCCCCGAGGGCGCCCCGCCGGCGCGGCTCGGGTTCGACGACGAGCCGGCCCTCGCCGCGCGCCTGCTGCGCGAGATCCGCTTCATCCAGTGGCGCGACCCGCGCGCGTCGATCGCGGTGCTGTGCCGCGCGCCGCTCACCGCGCGACGCATCGCCATCGAGCTTCGCCGCGAGATCCCCGCGCGCGTCGTGTTCGACGGCCACTTCCTGCCGCGCGGGCCCGTGCAGGTCACGACGGTGGAGGAGACCAAGGGGCTCGAGTTCGACTTCGTCGTCGTCCCCGACGCCACCGCGCGCGACTACCCCGACACCCCCGCAGCGCGCCGCGCGCTCTACGTCGCGGTGACGCGCGCGCGCCACCAGGTGCTGCTCGCGCACGTCGGCGAGCGCTCGCCGCTGCTCGCGTCGATGCGCTGACGCGCGCGCCGCGGCTTGACGCCCCAGGCCCCGGTGCGGTCTCCATCGAGCGATGCCTTCGTCGCGCTGGGTCGAGGGGGTCGCGGTCGAGCGGCCCGGGCGCATGAGCCCCGCGTTCGCGCGCTGGGCGCTGCGGTGGCTCGACCCGGTGGTGCGCGTGCTCTGGCGGCCGACGCTCGAGGGGGAGGCGAACCTGCCCGCGACCGGCCCCTTCCTGCTCGTCGCGAACCACTCGGCCGGGCTCGGCGTCGCCGAGATCCTCTCGGTCGGCCTGCTGTGGCTGCGGCGCGTCGGCGTCGATCGACCGCTCGCGGGCTACGCGCACCCGATCGGGTTTCGCCTCTTCCCGCTGACGGCGTTCCTGCGCGCCGTCGGCGCGATCCCCTCGACGTACGACGCGGCCGAGCGCGCGCTCGCGGCGGGCGCGCCGATCCTGATGTTCCCCGGCGGCGACCACGAGACGCTGCGGCCGCTGCACCACGCGCACCGCGTCGACTTCGGGGGGCGCGTCGGCTTCCTGCGCATCGCGCGCGCAGCCGGCGTGCCCGTCGTGCCGCTCGGCATCCGCGGCGGGCACTTCACCGCGCCGGTGCTCGTGCGCTCGCGCCTGCTCGCGACGCTGCTCGTCGCGCCGCGCCTCGGCGGCGTGAAGCGGTGGGGCGTGTCGCTGCTCGGGCTCGTCGGCGCCGCGGCGATCGTCGCCCTCGTGCCGGCGTCGCCTGCGGTGCGCGCGCTGCTCGTGTGGCTCTGGCTCGGCTCGCCGCTGGTCTTCTTGCCCTGGGTGCCCTGGACGCTGCGGCTGTGCATCGGCGCGCCGATCGCCGCGGCCGATCTCTTTCCCGCCGCGCTGTGCGACGGCACCGACGCGGACCTGAAGCGCGCGCTGGCGCGCGTGCAGGCCGCGGTGCAGGCGCTGGTCGATGGGTGACGCGGGGCTTCGCGCGGGCGCCTGGGCCGCCCCACCGCGCGCCGTCACGTTCGCGCCACGGCGCGCCGGCCACGCTTCCCGCCGCGCGTCGCGTCGCGTACAGGGCGTGCGATGACGACCGGGTGGGCCACGTTGCTCGAGGCGACGGCGACCGAACAGGCGCGGCGCATCCGCGCCGGCGAGGTGTCGTCGCGCGATCTCACGCGGCTCTACCTCGACCGCATCGCGCGGCTCAACCCGGCGCTCAGCGCGTTCGTCGAGACGTTCGAGCAGCGCGCGCTCTTCTCGGCCCTGCGCAAGGACGCCGCCCGGCGCAGGCCCCGCACCGCCGGCGCGCTG
>CAITLX010000324.1 GCA_903893335.1 uncultured delta proteobacterium
CGCCCGAGCGGCGCGGGCTCGGCCACCTTCGCGCGCTCGGGCTTCGGCGCCTTCGGCATCCAGCCGAACGACCGCTCGGCGAGCGCGCGCACGTCGGCGGCGACGACGTCTCCGGCGACCACGAGCGTCGCGTTCGACGCGACGTACCAGCGAGCGAAGAACGCGCGCACGTCGCCGACGCTGGCCGCCTCGAGGTCGGCGTGCGAGCCGATGACCGGGTGGTGGTAGGGGTGCCCTTCGGGCCAGAGCAGCTCGGGAAGGCGCAGCTCGACCTTGCCGTAGGGCACGTTCTCGATCGACTGCCGGCGCTCGTTGCGCACGACGTCGCGCTGCAAGTCGAGCTTCGCCCGGTCGATCTCGCCGCCGAGCGCGTCCATGCGATCGGCCTCGAGCCACAGGAAGAGCGGCGCGAGCGTCGAGGGCCCGAGCTCGTGGTAGTCGGTGAAATCCGAGCTCGTCCACGCGTTGTTCGAGCCCCCCGCGGCCTCGAGCCACTCGTCGAACTTCTTGCTGGGCGCGCGGCGCGTGCCCATGAACATGAGGTGCTCGAACAGGTGCGCGAAGCCGGTGCGCCCAGGCTCCTCGTCGCGCGCCCCGACGTCGTAGAGCAGGTTGGCCGCCGCGAGCGGCAGCGTGTGGTCCTCGTGCACGATCAAAGTCAGCCCGTTCGGCAGCGTCGTCTTCTCGAAGGGCAGGTCGAGCGCGCTCGCCTGCGAGGCGAGGGCGAGGACCGCGAGCGCGGTCGACCAGGGGCGAGGCGTCGTCATGCGCGCGAGCCTAGGAGGGCACGGCGCCGCGTGTCGAGGGGCCTCGCGCGCCGCTCAGCGTCCGAAGCACGACGCCGCGAGGCTCAGCGCCCGAAGCTCGCGAGCGCCTTCTTGATCGCGCGCTGCGCGGCGGCGTCGGCCATGCCGACCGCGACGACGCTCATGCCCTGCGGGCGGAAGATGGCCGCGGCTGCGTCGCGCACCTCGGCGCGCGTGGCCGCCGCGAGCTCGCGGTGCCGCTCGGCCGGCGTGCGCGCGATGCGAGCGATGGTGCCCATCGCGGCGAGGTGCGCCAGCCCCTCGGCGTCGTCGAGCAGCGCGCGCATCTGCCAGCCGTCGCGGTCGCGCGCCTTGTCGAGCTCGGCCTCGGTGGGGCCGTGCTCGGCGAGATCGGCGAGGAGCCCGAGCACCTCGCCGAGCACCTCGGGGGCGCGCGCGTGGCGGCACTCGGCGGCGACGTCGAAGACGCCGTCGTCCTCGTACGACTCGTGCAGCGCGCTCACGTCGTAGCAGAGCCCCTTGGCGTCGCAGATGCGCTCGTAGAGCCGCGTCGACATGCCGTCGTCGAGCACGCGCAGCAGCATCTCGGCGGCGGGCTCGCGCGGGTCGTGGTCGCCCACCGCGCGGAACGCGATGCGCAGATCGGTCTGGCTCGAGACGTTCTCGACCAGGCGCAGGCGCGGGGCGTCCTGCGGGGGGGGCGGCGGCGCGACGGTGACGCGCGGCCCCTTGGGCATGTCCGAGAAGAGCTCGCGCGCGAGGCGCACGCACGCGTCGGGATCGACCGCGCCCGAGAAGCAGAGCGCGGCGTTCGTGCCGGTGTAGTGGCGCGCGTGGTGGCGCTCGAGCGCCGGCACGTCGAACGACGCGAGCTGACGGAGCGATCCGGTGATGGTGAAGCCGAGCGGGTGGCCCTTGTACATGAGCGCCCGCACGAGGTTGTCGGCGTCGATCTGCCGACCGTCGTCGTCGAGGTCCTCGAGGATCTCTTCTCGCACGATGTCGCGCTCGATCTCGATGTCGGAGAAGCGCGGCGAGCGCACGACGTCGGCGAAGAGGCGACAGGCCGGCTCGAGGTTCTCGGGGGGCAGCGAGATGGCGAGCGTGCCGTGGTCGGACTGCGTCGCGGCGTACAGCGTGCCGCCGAGGCGCTCGAACGCGAGCGCGAGATCGTGCGCCGTCGGGTTGCTCGCGCTGCCGCGGTAGAGCATGTGCTCGAGGAAATGCGACACGCCGTTGTCGGCGCGCGACTCGAAGCGCGAGCCGACCCGCAGCAGCATCGTGACGACCGCGCGGTGCGACGCCTTGCGCGGGATGACCAGCACCGGAAGCTCGGCGGCCGCGGCCTCGACGAGCTGGAGGCCGGCGAGCGCCGAGGCGACGGCCGAGCGCGTCACTCCTCGTCGCCCGGCTTCTCGGCGTCGGGCGTGTTCGCGTACGCCTCGTTGATGCGGATCTCGCTCTTGGCCTGCTCGCGCAGGCGCGCGACGTAGCCGGCGAGCGCGTCGGCCTGCTTGGCCGTCGTCATCGCGGCGACGAACGCCTCGCGATCCTTGTCGAACTGCTCGCGCGTGGCGATGGCCTTCTCCTTCAACTGGAGCACGGCGTAGCCGACGTCGAGCTTCACGACGTCGCCCGGGACGTCGCCCTCCTTCGCGAGCGCGAAGGCCATCGAGGCGACGCCCTGACCGGGAGCCGCGCCGCGAAGCGGGTCGGCCGAGACGGTGAAGGCGCTCGAGATCTCGACCTTCGGGCGGCTGTCGTCGGGGATGGTCGGGACCTTCTTGCCCTTGCGCCACGCGAGCGCGTCGGCGACGGCCTTGGCCACCGCGTCGTCGAGCTTGGCCCCGCCGCGCGTCGCCTCGAGCACGCGCTTCGCGCTCGCGGCCGCGAGCTCCTCGCCGACGAGCGCCATCATCAGGCCACGCGCCGAGTCGTGGCGACCGAAGGCCTCGGCGTCGGCGTCCTTGTGGATGCCCTCGAGGCGGAGCACGAAGAGGCCGGCCTCGGACGCGACGATGTCGGACGTCTTGCCCGGCGCGAGGGCCCAAGCGGCCTCCTCGAGCGGCTTGGGGAGCTTGCCCTTGCCGACGCACCCGAGATCGCCCCCCTCGGCGGCGGCCTCGTCGTCGCTCACGTCGCGCGCCACGTCGGCGAACGACTCGCCGCGCGCGATGCGCGCGAGGGCGTCGTCGAGCCGCTTGTGCTCGGCCGCCTTCTCGTCGTCGGTCGCGCCCTCGGCGACCTTGATGGCGATCTGGCGCAGGACGCGGCACTCGGGCAGGTACTGCGATTTGCGCGCCTCGAACGCCTTGGCGACCTCGGCCTCGTGCGCCGCCGCCCAGGTGTCGACGGCGGCCGGCGACAGGTCGATGGCGTTGCGCGCGAACCACTTGCGCTCGAAGCGCGCGAAGCGGACGGTCGTGGTCGACTTCTCGCGCGAGTAGGCGGCGAAGGCCTCGGCGTCGCCGACGCGCACGCGCTGGCGGACCAGATCGCGCACGCGCGCCGCGAGGAGCTCGGCGCGCTGCATCGTCTTGAACTGCTCGGGGCTGCGCCCCGAGAACTGCCGCACGACCTTGTCGTAGTTCTTGTAGTCGAACGTCTTGGTCTTCGGGTCGACGACGGGCAGCAGGCGGACCATGTCGAGCCCGAGCCGCAGCGGGTAGGCCAGCGAGTGCAGCTTGTCGGCCGGGAGCGAGACGCGCGCGCGGCCGGCGGCCAGCTCGTCGTCGATCTCGTCCTCGGACACCGTGACGCCGAGGCGCGCGGCGTCGTGCGCGAGCAGCGTGCGCTCGATGACGCCGTCGAGCACCACCCGGCGCACGCCCATGGCCTTGAGCTGCGCGGGCTCGACCATGCGCCCCGGCGCGACGAGCGCCAGCTCGGCGAAGTAGTCCTTGGGCTCGATGCACTGGCCGCGCACCTCCGCGGCGCACTCGAGCTGCAAGCTGCCTTTCGGGCCCTGCTGGGCGCCCGGCCGGAATTGCACGACGAAGACGACGACCGTGGCGACGATGAGGACGCCGTAGACGACCGACTTCAACCCTTGGTGGCGGAGTACGTCGAGCATGTGCTGGGGCCGGGCTTTCGGGGGCGCGCGGCATACCATGCGGGGGGTGGGCCGACAAATGCCGACCGCACGAGGGCCCCGGCGGTCAGCCGAACGCCGGGGCCGCCGCCTTCTCGACGCCGAACGCGAAGCGGGCCTCGACGAGGGCGGCGGCGACGTCGGCGGCGGTCGCCTCGAAGGTGACCTCGTACCAGGTGTCGAGCGTGTGCTCGGCGTCGCCCGGGTCGATGATGGGCGTGGCCACGGCGACCGTCTCGACGAAGCCGCGCGCGACCGCCCCCGCCGCCAGCGCGCGCGCCCGGTCGAAGAGCATGCCGCTCGTGTCGCCGGGGAAATCGCCGCGCTGCGCGCGCACCGTGAGGCGCACGACGAGCGGCTCGGCCGCCACGACCGACACGCGCGAGTCCATGATGAGGTTGTCGCGCACGCGGTCGGCGAGCTGCACCTCGACGCCGCGCGTGCGGTAGACCTCGAAGCCCGCCGCGACGAGCGCGCGCTTGAGATCGACGACGGGAACGGGAGGCATCGAGGGGGTACGGCGCGGAGCGGGGCGCGGAGATTGGCAAGCGAGACGCGGCGCCGTCAAGTCCGCGCTCGCCGCGGGGCGCTGGCGGCTCGCGCGCGGCCTCCGTTTCACGTAGACTGCCGCCCTCGCGCGTTCGCGCCTCAAGGAGCTTCGTCGATGGCTGGTCCCGGAAAGAACTTGCTTCCCCCCTGCGGCCTGTACCGCACCTCCAAGGCGCTCGAGGGGCACGCCGAGCAGTTCCCCGAGGGGCTGCTCGTCTACTTCCACAACCACTCCGACTCGGGACTGCCGCAGGTGCTCGCGCCCGACCACAACGTGCACAACCGCTGGCACTTCCATGGCCCCGGCGTCGAGTTCCGCGCGCTCTCGTGGGCCGACACCCTCGTCGCCGTCCCGAGCGAGGGCTTCTACTCGCTGCGCCGCGAGCTGACGTTCGAGGGGGGCAGCTGGCCGAAGGGCGCGCTCGTGCAGCTCGGCTACAACCGCAACGCCGACGCCATCCTCTTCATCGCGCAGGTGCGCGGCCACCTCGAGGAGAACGATCTCTTCTTCGCCGACAAGGGCGTCGGCATCCGCCGCGAGCAGCTCTCGATCCTCGAGCCCGTCTCCGTCTACCAGGAGCAGGCGTCCGCCGACGACCACGGTCCGGCGAACGTCCACTGAGGTCCGGGGGGGTCCACCACGCCATGGCCGCATCCTCGGACCGCGAGCTCGCCCGGCGCGTCGCCACCCTCCTCGTCGAGAAGGGCCGGACGGACGACGCGGTCGTCGTCCTGTCGGCGTGGGCCGCGTCGGGGGCGAACGATCGCGAGGGCCAGGCGCTGCTGGCCGAGGCGCTGCGGCTCGCGCCCGGCCACGCGATCGCGCGCGCTGCCTTCGAGCAGATGGAGGGCGTCGGGGGCGAGCACGCCGAGCTCGCCGCGGCCATCGAGCGCTGGTCGTCGAGCGCGCTGCTGCAGACCGAGGCCGAGAACAAGCGCCCCGTCTTTCACCGCGCGCAGGTCGGCTTCAACAACAACGTCCGCTACAAGGGCGCGCTCTTCCACGTGCAGACGGAGGACTCGGGCCTCGATCGCCCGCACGTCCTGACGCACCTGTTCGCCGACGGCGGGCGCGTGGTCAAGAGCACCAAGCGCACCTACGCCTCCGAGGTCGCGCGCGCCGACGTCGCCCCCTATGTGCGCGGGCTGATGAAGGCGCAGCACATGGAGATGTGCATCGCGCTGCGCGAGGGCACCTACGACGAGGTCATCGCCGGGCGCGCCACCGGCGGCATGTCGGTGCTCGAGGGCTACCCCGAGGTGAAGCTCCGGCGCGGCGCGGGCGACCAGCCCGCCGCAGCCAGCGTCCGCCCTCCGCCTCCTGCTCCGGCCGCGGCCGAGCAGCAGGCCGCCCCCCCGCCGCAGGCGCATTACCGCCTCGTGATGATGCGCAGCCTCTGGGGCGGCCCCGAGCGCTACGAGCCCACCGGCGACGAGGTCGTGCTCGGCCACGCGGGCGACGTGCCCCTCGAGGGCGAGCGCTTCGTCGCGCCGCGCGAGGCCGTGCTGCAATGGCGCTCGGGCAGCCTGTTTCTCGTCGATCTCGACGGCGGCAATGGCGTCTTCGTCCGCGTGCGCGCGCCGGTCGAGCTCGCGAGCGGCGACGAGTTCATGGTCGGCGACCAGATCCTGCGCCTCGGCGACAACCCGACGCCCGACGACGAGCCCGGCGAGGGCCCCACCTACTTCTACTCGTCGCCCCGGTGGATCTCGTCGTTCCGCCTCACGCAGATCTGGGAGGGGGGCGCCGAGGGCGCCGTCGTCGTCGCCAAGGGGAGCACCGCGCAGATCGGCCGCGCCGTCGGCGACATCGTGTTCGCCGCCGACCCGCTCGTCGCCGACCAGCACTGCATCGTCGAGGAGCAGGCCGGCTCCATCGTGCTCAGCGACCTCGGCACGCGCGCCGGCACCTTCGTGCGCGTGACGGGCGAGCGCGAGCTGGTGCACGGCGACGAGATCGCGGTCGGGCGCACGCGCCTGCGCGTCGAGATGATCTGATCGAAGGCTGCGCCTGCGCGTCGAGAGGATCTGATCGAAGGCTGCGCCTGCGCGTCGAGAGGATTTGACCGAAGGCTGCGCCGCAGCCCTGGTCAGCGCGCCGGAGGCTCGATCGAGCGCGCGTCGGTGACGACCTCGGCGACCGCGACGTCGCCCGGCAGCACGGGCACCTCGGCGACGAGCTGGAAGTCGTAGGCCACGCCGATGGCCGTCGCGCGCGCGCCGAGCCCCTCGAGCAGGCGGTCGTAGAAGCCCGCGCCGTACCCGATGCGGTGCCCCTCGCCGTCGAACGCGAGCGCCGGGACGACGACGAGGAGCCCGGGCGCCGTGGGCCCGAGCGGCGCGTCGTCGGGCGGCTCGGCGAAGCGGTGCCCGCGGTCCTCGAGCGCGTCGAGCGCGCACGCCCGCAGCGCCGGTTGCTCGCCGTCGAGGCAGGGCCACAGCACGGTGAGCCCGCGCGCGCGCGCCGCGGCGTCGAGCGGGCGCACGTCGACCTCGCCGCGATCGAGCAGCGGGGAGAAGAGCGCGACGGCGCTGGCCGCGGCCCAGCGAGCCGACCCGAGCACGCGCTCGACGATGCGCTCCGAGCGCAGGTCGAGCGCGCCCCGCGGAATGGTGGCGCGCAGCGAGCGCATGCGCCCCCGCAGCTCGTGCTTGGCGCGCGCGCGCAGCACGCGCTCGGCCTCGGCGTCGAGCAACATGGCGCGACCTCTTCCCTTCGCTCGAGCCCGCCGCGCTCAGCGCGGGCGCTCGGCGAGGTAGGCCTCGATGGAGCGGTCGATCTCGTCGTCGGTGAGCCCCGCGCCGCTCGGCAGCGCGAGGCCGCGGAACGAGACGTGCTCGGTGACCGGCAGCGACCCGCGCGCCGCGTCCGGCTGCTCGGTGAACGCCGGCAGGAGGTGGTTGGGGTAGAACATGGGGCGCGAGTCGATCCCGCGCTCGAGCAGGCGCTCCATCAGCGCGTCGCGCTCGGCCTCGCCGCCGAGGTGCTCGTCGACGAGCATCGTGATCCAGGGGCAGAACGTGTGGCCCGGCGGCACGACCTGGAGCGCGACGCCGGGCTCGCCCGCGAGCGCGGCGCGGTAGCGCGCGTGGATGCGCTGCTTGCGCGCGATGAGGTCGGCCTCGCCCGCGAGCTGCGCGAGCCCGATGGCCGCTTGCAGGTTGGTCATGCGGTAGTTGAAGCCGACCTCCGGGTGGAAGTAGCGCTTCTGCTTCGTCATGCCGTGGTTCTTCAGCAGGCGCAGGCGGTCGGCCAGGTCCTCGCGCGAGGTCGTGATCATGCCCCCCTCGCCCGTCGTCAGCGTCTTGTTGCCGTAGAAGCTGAAGGTGCCCGCGTCGCCGAGCGCGCCCGCGCGCACGCCGTGCAGCGCGGCGCCGAACGCCTCGGCGGCGTCCTCGAGCACGAAGACGTCGCCGCGCCCGCTCGCCTCGAGCGCCGCGCGCAGCGCCGGCACGTCGGCGCAGAGGCCGTAGAGGTCGACGGGCACGACCGCGCGCGTGCGCGCCGTGAGCTTCTTCACGACGTCGGCGGGGTCGAGCGTCCAGGTGCCGCGGTCGATCTCGGCGAACACCGGCGTGGCCCCGGCGTGGCGCACGGTGGACGCGGTGGCCGCGAACGTCTGGCTCGGCACGACGACCTCGTCGCCCGGCCCGACGCCGATGGCGTGCAGCACCAGGTGCAGCGCGACGGTGCCGTTGCACACGGCCTCGGCGCGCGCGACGCCGATGCTGCGCGCGAACGCGGCCTCGAACTCCGCGAGGAAGGGGCCCGCGCTCGAGATCCACCCGGTGCGCATGGCCTCGGCGACGTACTCGGCCTCGAGCCCCGTGAAGTGCGGGGCGCAGATGGGGATGAGCTTCGCGGGCGGCACGCCTCGCGATGTAGCACGGACGGCGGAGCGTTGCGCCGAGCCGCCGTGCTGGTAGGCATGGGCGTCATGCGAGCGTGCGCGGTCGTCCCCGCCTACGAGGCGGCGGCGACCCTTGGCGCCGTCGTCGCGGGGCTGCTCTGCGAGGTCCCGCACGTCATCGTCGTCGACGACGGCTCGCGCGACGGCACCGCCGACGCTGCGCGCGCGGCCGGCGCGGAGGTCGTGGTGCTCGAGCGCAACCGCGGCAAGGGCTTCGCGCTCCGCACGGCCCTGCTGCGCGCGCGCGCGCTCGGCTTCGACGTCGCGCTCTCGTTCGACGCCGACGGGCAGCACCCCCCGGCCGAGGCCGCGCGCCTGCTGGCCGCGTCGAGCGACGTGGACGCGCTCGTGCTCGGCGTGCGCGATCTGGCGCGCGCGGGC
>CAITLX010000325.1 GCA_903893335.1 uncultured delta proteobacterium
CGCCGAGCAGCGTCACGAGCAGGGCGTGGGCGGCGGTGCGCGTCAGCACGCTGCCTCGTGGGCCCACGCGGCGGCTCGCGTCGCGAGCGCCGTGAGCGCGTCCGCGTCGAGCAGGGGAGCCGGCGGCGACGGCGTGCCCTCGCGCTCGCGCAGCGCGCGCAGGGCGCGGGGGTTGCGGTACCAGTCGTCGTCGAAGGTCGAGATGAGCGCGCGCGCGTCGTCGAGCGCGAGCCACGCGGCCACCAGGCGCGTCGGGGCGCGCCGCTCGACGCGCGGAAAGGCGCCGACCGCGCGCTCGTCCACCGGCACCCGCCACGCGTCGTGGAGCGCGTCGGCGGCGTCGCGCGGACGCGAGGCGCGCGCGTGCGCCCGCGAGGCCTCGAGGCGCAGCGAGCCGACGAACGCGAGCGCGACCGAGCGCACCGCGTCGCGCGCGTCGTCGCGCGAGAGCCCGAAGCGCTCGCGCACGAACGGCCCGTGCGCCACGAGCGAGGCGAAGAGCGCGCCTCGCGTGAGGTGGCGCAGATCGCTCGGGTCGCGTGCGAGGGAGAAGAGCGCCCCGCGGGGCCCCGCGGCGCGCGACCACGCCGCCCCGAAGCGCGCGAGCGCGCGCGCCACGCTCGTCGCGCCGAGCGCCGGGGGCAGCGGGCCGAGGTCGGGCTCGACCCCGTGCAGCAGCTGACCGTCGTCGATGAGCTCGGCGAGCCGCCGTGCGTCGAGCCGCGAGGGCCACGAGCCGGGGACCCGGCGCGCGAGCAGCAGGTCGACGAGCGCCGCCGGCGAGCCCGCGACGCCCAGCCGGTCGCTCGCGAGGTCGGCGGTCGCGCGCAGCCACGCGCTCGCTGCGGCCTGCACGGCGCCCGGCTCCGCGAACGTGGGCTCCGGCCCCGGCCCGAGCCGCTGGCCGATCTCGTCGAGCGTCTCGTCGAGCTTGACCTCGGCGCTCAGCACGTCGGCCGCGACGCGCGAGGCGCCGAGCGCCGAGAGCCACGCCTCGCGGTGGCCGACCGCGCGCTCGCCGAGCACGCGCCGCACGACCTCGCCCGCGCTCGTCGTCGTGGCCTCGGGGTGCTCGACCTGCACGACGAGCGCCGCGCGCGCCTGCGCGGCCGCCTCGATCTCGCCGCCCGCGATGCGCGTGAGCGCCAGGCGTCGCACCCAGCGCGCGAGCCCGGGCGCGAGCGGATCGTCCGGGTAGGTGGCGAGCGCGACGTACATCGTGCGAGTCGAGGTCTCGCGCACGCCCGCGAACGGGTCCATCGAGCGCGCGGCGCCCACGTCGGCGCGTAGCCGGCGACCCCAGCGTCGCGTCGCGGCGTCGGCGCGCGCGACGGCGCGATCGAGCGCGAGCATGTCGATCGGGTCCATGGCTCAGCCGTGCACGACGGGCGCGTTGTCGAGCCGCGCGCAGATGAGGGCCTCGCCCGCCGACAGCCGCTCGAGCCGCGCGCGCACCGAGGGCTCGTCGCCGGCGGCGACCTCGATCGCGAGGTCGACGAAGGTGCGGTAGTGGCGCGCCTCGGCCGCGAGCAGCTCCTCGTAGAAGTCGGCCAGGTCGGCGACCCCGCGCGCGCGCAGCGCGTCGATGAGCAGCCGGAAGCGCTCGCACGAGCGCGCCTCGATGAGCGCGCCGACCAGCAGCCGGTCGACGAGCGCGTGCTCGGGGCGGTGCGGCGAGCCGGCGGTGGTGTTCGCGAGCTTGCGCAGCTCGACCGCGTACGCGTCGACCGGCGGAGGCCCGAGCGCCACGCCGCGGCGCCCGAGCTCGTCGAGCACGCGCACGTAGTGGTCGATCTCCTCGCGCGCCAGCTCGGCGAGCGCGCGGGCGAGCGTCGGGCGGTCGGGCACGCGCGCGGCGAGCGACAGCGCGCTCGAGGCCGCCTTCATCTCGCAGTGGGCGTGGTCGGCGAGCAGCTCGTCGAGGTGCTCGACGGCTGCGTCGACCCAGCGTGGGTCGGTGTCTCGCTGCAGGCAGAGCATCGCGGCCGGCAGCATAGCCCCTCGCGCCCGGCGCGCACCGCGCGTGCGCCGGCTGGCCGCGGCAAGTACCCTGGTCGCGGTGAGCGAGAAGCGTCGGCTGCCGGTCCTGCGCGAGGCCGAATCGCCCGACGAGCTGCGCCCGCCGTGGCAGTGGGTCGTCATCGGCGCTGCGATGCTGCTCTCGCTCTGGGTGCCCGCGTCGATGCTGGCCGAGGTCGTCGTGC
>CAITLX010000326.1 GCA_903893335.1 uncultured delta proteobacterium
CGCCCGAGCGCCTCGGCGATCGCCCGACGGACCTCCGCGCGCGGCTCGCTCGCGGCGCGCGCGGCCAGGTGCGCGGCTGCCGGGTCGCCGCCGATCTTGCCGAGCGCTGCTGCCGCCGCGCGGCGAACCTGCACCGTCTCGTCGTAGAGCGCGCCCGCGAGCGCGCTCGTCGCCGCCAGATCGCGCGTCTCGCGCAGCAGCTGCCCGACCATCCGCGCGAGCCGCGCCCGGCCGCCCGGGGGCGCGTCGGCCATCGCCGCGAGCGCTGCCGTGGCGCTCTCGGCCGGGAGGCGCGCGAGCGCGCGACCGATCTCGCGCACGACGCCGTCGTCGTCGGTCGCCACGAGCAACCCCACGATGGCGGCGAGGTCGCGGCGCGCCGGCGTGAAGCCCGACGAGGCGAGCGCGGCGAGCAGGCGTTCGGTGGGCATCGGCGCGCAGACTGCCACATGCGGCGCGCCGCGACGCGGCCAATGGGGCTACCATCGCTCCTCGTGGCCAAGCGAGCCTCGCCCGCACCCCGCCCGCGCTCGCCGCGAGGCGTCTTCTCCGCCCGCATCGACGAGGCGCTCGCGCTCGCGGCGACGGCCCACCACGATCAGAAGCGCAAGGGCTCGGGCGTGCCCTACATCCAGCACCCCGTGCACGTCGCGATGCTGCTCCTGCGCCACGGGTTCGACGAGGCGGTCATCGTCGCGGCCCTCCTGCACGACGTGGTCGAGGACTCCGACGTCGAGCTCGGCACGATCGAGGCGCGCTTCGGGCGTCGCGTCGCGCGCCTCGTCGGCGGCGCCACCGAGCAGAAGGCCGAGGGCGGCGTGCTCCGCCCCTGGCGCGCGCGCAAGGAGGAGGCGCTCGCGGCGCTGCGCCGCGCGGGCCGCGACGGCGTCGCGCTCAAGGCCGCCGACGCGCTCCACAACTGCTGCTCCACGCTCGCGCACGTGCGCGAGATCGGGCCGGCCGCGTGGACGCGCTTCCACGCGCCCGCCGATCAGCAGGCCTGGTACTACGCCGAGATCGCCCGCATCGTGAGGGCGAAGCTCGGCGACCACCCGCTCGCGCGCGAGCTGGGGCGCGTGGTGCGCGAACTCGCGCGCGTCGCCCACGCGTCGGACGCCTGATCGGCGCCTGACCCGCGTGTCGGACGCCTGATCGGCGCCGCGCCCGCGAGCCGGAATCTTGGTCGCGCTCGCGGCGGCGTGCGAGCTTGGGGTGTGCGGGCCTTTGCGTTGCTGGTGGCGGTCGCGCTGACCGCGTGCGCGAAGGACGAGTGGGCGCGCCTCGGCGACCCGGCGTCGGCGCGGCTCGACCGCAACGCCTACGGTGCCCCGCGCGCTGGCTCGGGGCGCCGCCCGACCGTACGCATCGGCGGAGCGAGCGCCGACGAGGCCGACCCCGCGGTGCGCGCGGGCGGCCCCTTCCGCAACACGTACTACGACTTCCCGACCGACCCCGGCGGCGACGGCGTCACGGTGTTCGACGGCGCGTGCCGCCCGGTCGCGGCCGTGTCGCGCGGCTTCTTCGAGGCGCTCTGCGTGCAGGGCAGCGGCCGCCTCTCGACGGGCGACACGGTGAGCTACGCGCGGCGCGATTGCGCCTGCGCGCAGGCCTGCGCGCGCACCGGCCAGCACCTGTGCTTCGAGCGCCTCGACCCGCAGCGGTTCCCGTGGGGGCGCGGCGCGCTCGGGCGCGCGATCACCCCGCTCTACAGCATCGCGGTCGACGCCTCGGTCATCCCGCTCGGCGCGCGCGTCTTCATCCCCGAGGCCGCCGGGCTCCCGCGTCCGGACGGCTCGCTGCACGACGGCTGCTTCGCCGCGGAGGACCGCGGCAGCGCCGTGGTGGGCCAGCACGTCGACCTCTTCACCGGCGATCCGAGCGTGACGGCGGTGTGGAACCGCCTGCTGCCCTCGAACGCCGGCGTGCACGTCGTCGTCGGCGACCCGCGCTGCGCGCGTCAGTAGCGCGCGAGCTGCTCGGCGAGGGAGGGCCACGCGTGCGCGAGGTGCGCCTGGCACATCGGGTAGAGCATCCCCTCCTCCTTGCGGTTGTGCTGCTGCACCAGCATGAGGAGCGTGTCGCCGTGGTCGATGACCTCGGTCCAGCGCCCCTCGCGCGCGGCGGTGGCCATCTGGTCGAGAAGCCCGCGCATCTGCTGGTGCTCGTGGCGCATGACCGTGGTCGGTCCGCCGGTCATGCCCGTGGCGCTCTCGAAGGCGGGGAAGAGGACGTCCTCCTCCATCGCGAAGTGGCGCCGCATCGCGGGCTCGAACGTCGCCCAGGCAGCGGCGAGCGCTTCGGGGCC
>CAITLX010000327.1 GCA_903893335.1 uncultured delta proteobacterium
CGGCTCGACCGCCCGGCGCAGCTCGCGGGGGCCAAGGTGACGAGCTACCTGCCCGAGCTGCTCGCGCTGCACGAGGCGCGCGCGCGCGGGGCCTCGGAGGCGCTGCTCGTCGACGCGCGAGGCTGCGTGGTCGAGGGCGCGACCTCGAGCGTGCTCGCGCTGCGCGGCTCGACGCTCGTCACGCCGGGCGAGGCCGAGGGGGCGCTCGCCGGCATCACGGCCCGTGCGCTCGAGGACCTCGCGCCTGCGCTCGGCCTGCGCTTCGAGCGCGGCGCCCTGACCATCGCCGAGGTGCTCGCGGCCGACGAGGTGCTCCTCGCCTCGTCGGTGCGCGAGGTCGTGTCCGTCGTGCGCGTGGACGGCCAGGCGATCGGCGCGGGCGCGCCCGGCCCGGTCGCGCGCGCGCTGCTCGCGGCGCTCCGGCGAGAGGCCGCGCTCGCGGCCCCGTGACGCGCTAGAATCCTCCCCTCGAGCACGCGCGGGAAGGTTCCGCGGCCCCGCTCCGTACCCCGATTCGAGAGGACACCGACCATGAGCCCCAGCCTTCGCCTCGCCCTCGTCCCCATGCTCGTCGCCGTCGCCGCAGCGAGCGCTGGCTGCAAGGTCTCGTGCGAGAAGGACGCAGCGGGCAACGAGGTCTGCACGGCCAAGCTGCTGCAGCGCTTCAACGGCACGCAGACCACCGCGACCGCGGCCTGGTCGACCGGCCAGAAGGTGCGCGTCGTCAGCCACAACGGCAACGTCACGGTGCGCGCGGACGGCGCCGCGGCCGACGCGATCAGCGCCGATTTCCAGCCCTTCGCGCTCGACACCGACGCCGACTCCGCGAAGGCGACGCTCGCGAACAAGCTGCAAGGGGGCGTCGCGACCGCCGCCGCGGGCGAGGTCGACGTCGAGGGGCAGCTCTCGGGTTCGGGCGCGTATGGGTACGACATCGTCGTGCACGTGCCGGCCGTGTTCGACGGCCCGCTCGACGTGGCCGAGTCCAACGGCGAGGTGAACCTCGCGTCGGCTGCGGCGTCCACCTACGCCAAGGTCGAGAGCGACAACGGCGGCATCACCGCCGCCTCGCTGCGCGGCACGGTTTACCTCGTGACGAAGAACGGCAGCGTCAACGTCACCGCGACCCCCGCCGGCGCGCAGAACTACGTCCACACCGACAATGGCCAGGTCGATTTCTCGTTCGTGGCGGGCACCGACCTGACGACGACGGTGCGCTCGGGCGCCTCGTTCTCCGGTCTCGGCGACGTGACGATTCCCAGCCCGACGCCGGCCTCGTGGACGGTGACCGGCGAGTCGCCGACGCTCAACATCGTGACGGGCGACGGCACCAAGGGCACCCTCGAGGTCTCGAGCGGCAACGGCGACGTGGGGCTGTCGCAGCTCTAGGGTTTGCGTCGGCGTCGCCGAGCGCACGAGCCGCACGCCGCGATGAGCGCGAGGGGCGCGGTCGGGCGGGCGCCGAGGCGGGAAGAGGGGCAAACTGCGACGCGCGACGACGCTGCGCCCGCTCGGAGCGGGGTGGCGGGTCGCGCGGGCGGTGCGTCCGCCCTCACCGTGGAGGGAACATGACGACGAGAACGTTCATGCTTCACGTCGCCGCGCTCGCGGCCGTCTGCCACCTGTCGTGCGGCGATAGCTCGAACGCCGACTGCGACGAGGCGAGGCCACCGGCGAAGACACGATCGATCGGCGAGGAGTGCCTCGCGTTTCACTACGGCTCGTGCCCAACGCTCTTCACCGACTGCGCCGAGGGCACCTGCACCCAGACCGCCAACGGCAATGGATGGCAGTGCCTCGCGGCGTGCAGCCAGGGCTGCGCCAGCGGCACGTCGTGCAAGGACGCCCTCTGCTGGCCGCGCGCCGTGTGCACACCCTCGTGCACGGCGGGCCTCTGCTGCGACTACACGCCCTGCGCCGATGACCCGACCACCTGCTGCCGGACTCCGGGGTCGTGCCTGTGAGGCGCGTGTGACGGTTCGCGCCGACCGCGCGCACGCGAGCGAGGCGTTGGCGCGCCCAGCCTTGCCGCGAGCGGCGCGCGCCTGTTAACTAGGCCGATGCGAAGGCTCACCTCGGTCGGTTCGATGGGGTTGATGGTCGCCGCGGGCGCGAGCGGCTGCGACGCCGGTGACGAGACGGTGCAGATCCCGGACGCGGCTGCCTTGCCGGATTCCGCGTGGGACCAGGCCGTGCCCGACGGGCGCTCCGACGCGGTCGCCGAGGAGGCGGAGGCCTGCGCGCCCGCGACCTACACCTGCGACACGCTCTCGCCTCTGCCCGCGAGCCCCTGGACGTCGCCCGATGGCGGCGGACCGGTGGACGCCGGCGATGACGCCTCGGCGCCGCTGGCGGCTGCGGTCGCCTTCGATCCGGCGACGGGGTCGCTGACCATCACGCTCGCCAGCCATGCGCCGGCCGTTGCGTCCGCGTCGATCTCCTTCACCTTCACGACCGACGTCACGGTGTGCACCGGCGCGGTTCTCGAGGTCCCGCTGCACGTCGCGGCGGGCACGCTGACGGGCAGCTTCGATCCGGGGGCCATCGTAGACGCGGGCTGGGTCGCGCCCTGCGGACACGCCGTGCTGCACCTCACCGACGCATGCGGCACCAAGACCGACGTGCCGCTCGTGGTGTCGTCCGCGGGCGACGGCTACATCGCCGCCTGCGCCACGCTCTGCGGCGCGGGCAGCTACGCCGCCTCGCAGACCGAGATCTGCACGACGTGCCCTCCGGCCGATCTGCAATGCAGCGACCTCGACCCGAACGCCGGTAAGGGCGCCGCGTTCACCTACGACACGACCGCGCACGCGTTCACGCTCACGCTCGCCTCGGGCGCCGGCAAGGCCGTGGGCGGCAAGGTCACGTTCGCGTACTACGACGGCCTCGAATACTGCTCGAAGACGTTCGAGCTGCCGCTGACCGCGCAGGACGGCGTGCTCCACGGCACGTTCGGCGGGCTGCCGTCCGATTTCGTGATGTTCGAGATCGGCTACCTCACGGGCGCAGCCTGCCGCACGACCATCTCCGTCGATCTCGAGTGCGGCGCGTCGGCGACGTTCGAGACCCAGGTCACCGACGTGACCACGCCCGATGCGGGCGCGTACGACGTGCAGTTCGACCCCACGCCCCTCTGCTCGGCTCTCTGGTGACCGAGCCGCAGCGGGCGTCGCACTGGTCGCGCCCCGACGAGCACTTCGCGCGCGTTGGGCCGCCGATGCGACCGCCCCCCGCGGCGATCGCCGCGTACGCAGCCGCGCTCGGGCCCCACGCGGGGCCGATGCTGGTGCTCGGCTCGACGCCCGAGCTTGCGACGCTCGCCGACGACGTGACCGCGGTCGATCGCAGCGAGGCGATGCTCGCGCGGGTCTGGCCTGCGGGCGACGCCGCTCGACGCGCGGTGCTCGGCGAGTGGACTGCGCTGCCGTTCGGCGACGCGACCTTCGCTGCGGCGGCGTGCGACGGGGGGCTGACCTGCGTCGCGTGGCCCGACGCCGCTGCGCGCGTGCGCGACGAGCTCGCGCGCGTGCTGCGCCCCGGCGGGCGCGCGGCGATCCGACTGTTCGCGCGGCCCGAGCACGACGAGGCACCGGGCGACGTGCTCGCCTCGGCGCGCGCACGCGCGATCGGGAGCTTCCACGCGTGCAAGTGGCGCTTCGCCACGGCGCTCGCGTCGGCGCGCCACGATCGTCACGTCGCGGTGCGCGAGGTGCTCGAGGCCTTCGACGCGCTCGTCGCGGATCGCGGCGCGCTCGCGCGCGAGGCGGGCTGGGACGCGCGCGTGATCGACACGATCGACGCGTACCGCGGCTCGCCCGACGTCTACGCCTTTCCGACGGTGGACGAGGCCGTCGCCCTCTGGTCGCGGGCGTTCGACGTGCGCGTGGTCGGCACCGGCGACTACGAGCTCGCCGAGCGCTTCCCGCTGCTCGTGCTGGACGCGCGAGGCTGAGGGGCGCCGTGGCGACGATCGTCGTGCTGACGCACGAGTACGACGCGTTCGATGCGCGGTCGTACGCGCTGCGCGCGGTGCTCGGCTCGTGGCGCGAGGCCGGCCACCGCGTGCTCGTGCACGCGGGCGAGCGCGACGCGCCTGCCGGCGACGTCGCGGTGGTGCACGTCGATGCGTCGGTGCTGCCCCCTGCGTACCTCGAGGCGGCTGCGGCGTTCCCCGTCGCGCTCAACGCGCGCGCGGTGGATCTCCGCAAGCGCGCAGTGAGCCCGAACCTGCTCGCGCGCGGCGAGGCCTGGGCGGGAGCGGTCGTCGTGAAGACCGACCTCAACTGCGCGGGGGTCCCCGAGCGGCTGCACGACCTCGAGTCCGCGCGCCGCGGGTTGCCGCAGCCGCACGGCTTCGGCCCCCCCGCGCCGCGCTACTTCGTCGTGCCGAGCCTCGGCGCCGTGCCGGATGCGGTCTGGGCCGACCGGCGGCTCGTCGTCGAGCGCTTCCTGCCCGAGCGCGACGAGCGCGGCTACGCCGTGCGCATCTGGGTGTTCCTCGGCGGTCGCGAGCGGTGCAACGTGTGGCACGCGGACTCGCCGTTCGTGAAGGGCCCCACGATCCGCGACCGCGAGCCGTGCGAGGTCCCCGAAGCGATGCGCGAGGCGCGCGCGCGGCTCGGCCTCGACTACGGGAAGATCGACTTCGTGTTGCACGAGGGGCGCCCCGTCCTGCTCGACGCGAACCGCACGCCCGGCGCGCCTCCCGCGTCGGCCCGCGCCGCCGCCGAGGCGGCGTGGCTGGCGGGCGGGCTCGACGGATGGGTCGCCCGCGCGGAGCGAGGCGCGTGACCTCGCGCGTCGCCTTCGTCACCGCGGGCGACGTCGGTGGTGGGCACGTCGCGCGCGGCCTCGCCATCGCGCGCGCGCTCGAGCGCGCCGGCGCGGCGATCGATCTCCGGGTCTTCTCGCGGCGCATGC
>CAITLX010000328.1 GCA_903893335.1 uncultured delta proteobacterium
CGCAGCGGCGGCACCTGGGCGAAGGCGCGCACCGCGCCGACTCCGTCCCTCTGCGGCGCCCCCTCGCGCACGAGCCGGACGGGCCCGACCCCTGCCCATTCGCTCCACCCGGCGTGGTCGGTGTAGCGGGCGAACACCGCCTCGACGGGGTGCGGCACGAGACGCTCGACCTCGACTTCCATCGTGCCGGGCAGCGCACCGCAGCCCGCGCCGCACGTCAATCGAACCCGCGCTCCTCGGCGCGACGAGGAGCGTTACGCGTACCCGCGCGTGGCCACGGCGCCCATGCCGAGCGGCGACTCCCACGCGTTGGCCAGCGGCAGCACGATGTCGGTGCGCGAGGGGATGCCGTCGACGGTCAGCGCGATCGCGCAGGGCACCGCCTCGTGCGACCAGACGACCACGCACGGGATCGTGTACTCGTGCCCGGCCGCGACGTCGGTGACCTGCACCACCGTGCGCTCCCCCTCCTCGAGCCGCTGCGCAGCGGCGACGATGAGCAGCTCGGCGTAGACCTCGCGCAGGTCGCCCGCGAGGAAGCCGCCGCGCGCGATCATGTGCAGCGGCAGCGAGCGCCGGTTGAGCGCGGCCGGGCCGCGCTCGCGGCTGCGACCCTCGTTGCCGACCAGCTGCACGAGCGACAGCAGCTCGATGCGCTCGCGGTCGGAGAGCGGGACCCCGAGGGCCTCCCAGCGAGCGCGCAGCTCCCAGAACCGAACCAGAAAATCGAGTTTCTCGATCACGACGACTGCCTCCCGGCTCCGGTCCGCTGCCACAGCGACGGACCTCGGCGCTGAACCGGTGTTCCTTCGGCAACCCGAACGGCCGATCCGCCTCGTCCTTGAGCCGACCTCGCCGCCGACGGCCCGCGACACGGGCATCCGCGCGCCGCGTGGTCGCGCTAAGCTCGCGGTCGTGCGAACCGTCGCCTCCGCTGCCGCCGTCGTCGTGGCCGTCGCGCTCGTCGCGTGCGGGCAGCCCCAGGTGAGCCTCGACCCGGGCCCGCGCGAGTACGTGCCGGCCGACTACGAGCGCGTGCTCTCGCGCTGGACGCGCACCGAGCACCTCTTCGCGCTCTCGGCGCTCGACGAGCTGCTCACGGTGACGGCCACGTACGAGTCGTGGGACTACCGCTGGGCCTACGTCGTGCGCTACGCGCAGGACTACCGCCTCTCGACCGAGCAGCGCCGCTCGCTGCTCGACCAGGCGCTCGCCGAGACACGCGACCACCACGAGTTCTTCATCGCGCTCTACGGCACCAACCGCCGCTCGACCGACCTCGCCAAGCCGACCAGCGCGTGGATCGTGCGGCTCGTCGACGACCGCGGCGGCGAGACGGCGCCCGAGTCGATCACGGCCATCGCGCGCCCGACGGCGCTCGACCGCGCCTACCACCCGTACCTGACGGTGTGGCGCCAGGCGTTCCGCATCCGCTTCCCCGCCACCTCCGGCGGGCAGCCGACGCTGACGCCCGGCGCGCGCTGGGTGGGGCTGCGGTTCGCGGGGGCCGAGGGGCGCGAGGAGCTCGGCTGGAACCTCGCCGCGCCCGTGACGCCCGCGGACTAGGGCGTCGCGCCGCCCGTGCGGCGCGGGCGCGCGCCCCGGCACGCCGCGCACACGCCGTACATCTCGAGCTTGTGCGAGCGCACCTCGAAGCCGTGGCGCGACGCGACCTCGTCCTGGAGCTTCTCGATGCGCGGCTCCTCGAACTCGGTGATGCCGTGGCACTCGACGCAGATGAGGTGGTCGTGGTGCGCGTCGCCGTCGGCGAGCTCGTAGCGCGTGAGCCCGTCGCCGAACTGGCGCTCGCTCGCGACGCCGCTCTCGGCCAGGAGCTTGAGCGTGCGGTACACCGTCGCGTAGCCGACGCGCGGGTCGGTCGCCCGCACCAGGCTGCGCATCTCCTCGATGGTGACGTGCGACGGCGACGCGAAGAACGTCTCGATGATGAGGCGGCGCTGCTCGGTCGAGCGCAGCCCCTTGCTCGCCATGTAGCTCGCGAGCAGCTCGCGCAGACGGGCCAGGTTGGTCTTGACCATGCCTCGCCGCCGTTCTCGTTGAGCGTGCGCCCGACGTCAACCGGCCGAGCGGCGGCGGCGGCGCCATGCCCCGACGACGACCAGCCAGGCGACCAGGGAGACCGGGGCCGGCGCTCGGGCCCCCGCGCCCAGCGCGCAGCCGCCGCTCGCGTCGGCGCCCGCTTGCGCCGGGGGCTCGAGCGGCGCGGCGTCGTGCTCGGCGCCGTCGCGCGAGGAGGCCTCGGGCTGCTCGCCCGCGTCTGCGGCCGGAGCGTCGGGGGCCGGCGTCGCGTCGTCGGTCTCGACGTCCGAGCCCGCGTCGGGCGCGCCGACGTCGGTCGCGGCGTCGGCGGCGTCGAGCCCCGCGTCCCCGCCCGGCGCAGACGCGCAGACGTCGTCGACGCCGATCGGCATGACGGTGCAGCCGGCGGGGCAGTCGAGCTTCTCGACGTTGCCGGCCGGGCAGCGCCAGGCCTCGCGCCCGTCGGTCGTGCAGTTGAAGTGCGTGTACGCGTCGGCGCAGTCGCAGGCGCCGCCGAGCCACTCGAGGTACTCGCACCACTGCCAGTGAACGCCGGGATCGGTGTGGTGGGACGCGCCGCCGTAGTCGTTGCTCGACTCGCACGAGGAGGCGCCCGCTCGGCAGGCCGCGGCGCACTGACCGAGCGTGTTCGGGTTGGGGACCTGGTCGTGGCCCACGATGTGGCCGCGATCGAGCGCGACGGGGTGGCGCGACAGGATGTCCGAGACGAGCGCGACGCTCGTGGCGTACAGCCCCGCGGCGAAGGGCTGCGAGGCGAAGCCGACGTGCTCGATGCCGATCGATCGGTTGTTCCAGCACGAGTTGCCCGCGTGCCAGGCGTCGTACGACTCGGGGACGAACTGTGCGACGCGGCCGCCGTCGGCGTCCACGAGGTAGTGGACGGATTTCCCCGGGTCGTTCTGCAGGGTCGCCACGCTCGCGTCCCAGCCCCCCTCGGTGTCGTGGATGACGATCGCGTCGATGGCGCGGGTGCGCGTCGTGTTGCATTTCCCGGTGCAGCTCGTGTCGAGGAACGTGGCGCCGGCGAACTCGGGCGCGCCGAGCGCGCCGAGCGGAGGCGCGCGCAGCACGAGGCCGAGCGGGACCTCGGGGTGGGGGCGCACCACGACGACCTCGCCGTCGCGCGCGGCGAACGCGCCGCCTCGTCGCAAGACGCCCATCACGCGCGTCGCGTAGTCGTCGCGCGCCGCGCGGTCGCGGTGCCCCGACATCGTGGCGACGGCGTCGAACCAGCTGCCCGGCGCCTCGACCCGCGCCGCACGCTCGCGCCCGAGGCGCGCGAGCAGCGCGACGCCGACCTCGGTCGCGCGGTCGGTGTCGGCCACGAGCTCGTCCTCGGTGGCGCCGGCGAGCGCCGCGCCGAGCGCGAGGGTGTCGGTGGCGCCGTGGCGCAGCTCGAGGATGCCCGCGACGGCGACGAGCTCGTCTCGCGACGCGACGCGGCGCGCGGGCAGCGCGAGCCCCCCTTCGACCACGGCGATGGCGAGCACGAGGTCGGCCGGTACGCCCGCGGCGGCCGACGCGCGATCGACGCGCGTCGCCAGCGGCCCGCGCGGCGCGACCTCGGGCGCGTCGGAGCAGGCAGCCGCGAGGGCGGCGCACGCGACGAGCAG
>CAITLX010000329.1 GCA_903893335.1 uncultured delta proteobacterium
CATCGACGGCGTCGTGAGTCGTCGCGACGCGCTGCTCGGCGCGGCGGTCGCGCCCGATCGATCCATGTTCTCGCTCGTCGCCGATGGGCGCGCGTTCGTCGTCGCGGGCGTGCCCGAGACGGCCGCTCCCCCCGCCGACGGCGCGCGCGCCACGCTCGCGGCGCGCTCGGGCGGCGTCGGGCGCTGCGGCGCGACGGTCGTCGGCAGCCTGCACCTCGTCGACGAGGCCTCGCGCACCGTGCCGCTGCGCCTCAAGCCCGACGACGGCTGCTCGTGGCTCGCGCCCGGCGCGTACCTCGACGTCGTCATCGAGCGCGCGGCCGTCGGAGGCGCAGGGCTCGTGGTCCCCGCCTCCGCCATCGTCGAGGTGGCGGGCGAGCCGACCGCGTTCGTCGCGGGGGCGGGCGAGGGGGACTTCCTCGCGCGCGTCGTGACGGTGCACCCGACGGGCGCGGGCGAGGTCGTCGTGGACTCCGGCCTCGCCGAGGGGGAGCGGGTCGTCGTCACCGGCTCGCTCCTGCTCGCGGGCGAGCTCGGGCGCGCCGCGCTCGAGGGGCGCTGAGCCGTGGTCACCGAGATCGCAGGGCGCTGACCGATGATCGCCGCCATCGTCTCGTGGTCGCTGCGGAGCCGCCTCATCGTCATGCTCGCGGCGGTCGGGCTCGTCGTGGCGGGCGTGCGCGCGTTCCTCGCGCTGCCCATCGACGCCGTGCCCGACATCACCAACGTGCAGGTGCAGGTGCTGACCAACGCGCCCGGCCTCTCGCCGCTCGAGGTCGAGTCGCTGGTGACGCGCCCCGTCGAGCTCGCGCTGACGGGCCTGCCGGGCGCCGAGACGCTGCGCTCGGTGTCGCGCAGCAGCGTGTCGTCGGTCACGGTGGTGTTCCGCGACGACGTCGATCTCATCGTGGCCCGCAGCCTGGTCGCGCAGCGGCTGCCCGCCGCGCGCGACGCCATCTCCTCGTCGGCCGAGCGCCCCGACCTCGGCCCGCTCACCACCGGCCTCGGCGAGGTGTTCCACTTCACGATGCGCTGGCCGGGGCACGGCGCGCGCGATCTCCGCACCGTCTTCACCTGGGAGCTCGCGCGCGAGCTTCGCGCGGTGCCCGGCGTCGTCGAGGTCAATGCCTGGGGCGGCGGCGAGCGGCAGATCGAGGTGCGGCTGCGCGAGCGCGATCTCGGCGCGCTCGGCGTCTCGCAGGGCGAGGTCGAGGCGGCGCTGCTCGGCGGCGGCGCGAGCGCGGGCGGCGGCTCGCTCGTGCGCGGCGAGGAGCAGGTGCTCGTGCGCCTCGACGGCCAGTACCGCTCGGCCGCATCGGTCGCCGAGCAGGTCGTCGCCACGCGCCCCGGCGGCCTCCCCGTGCGCGTGGCGGACGTCGCGACGGTCATCGACGGCGAGGCGGTGCGCGCCTCGGCGGCGACCGCCGACGGCCGCGGCGAGACGGTCTACGGCATGGTGCAGATGGTCGCGGGCGGCAACGCCCACGAGCTCATGACCCGCGTCAAGACGCGCCTCGCCGAGGTCGAGAAGCGCCTCCCGCCCGGCGTGGTCGTCGAGCCCTTCTACGACCGCGCCAACTTCGTCGATCGCGTGCTCGGTACGGTGAAGCGCTCGCTCGCCGAGGGCGGGGCCATCGTCGTCGTCGTGCTCTTCCTCTTCCTCGCCGACGTGGGCGCCGGCATCACCGTCGCCAGCACCATCCCGCTCGCCATGCTCGGCGCCTTCGTCGCGATGCGCGCCGCCGGGCTCAGCGGCAACCTCATGAGCCTCGGCGCCATCGACTTCGGCCTCGTCGTCGACGGCGCCGTCGTCATGGTCGAGGGGGCCCTCGCCACCGCGGCCGCGCGCTCCGTCTCCGCCTCCGTGGCGCTCGCGCACGAGGCGCGCACCGTCGGCCGCCCCATCGCGTTCGGCGTGCTCATCATCGGCATCGTCTACGTGCCCGTGCTGCTGCTCGAGGGCGTCGAGTCCAAGCTCTTCTCGCCGATGGCGTGGACGGTCCTCTTCGCGCTCGGCACCGCGCTCGTGCTCACCTTCACCTGGATCCCGGCGCTCGCCTCGCTGCTCATCGGCCGCCCCCGCCCGGGGCTCCCCTGGGTCGTGCGCCAGGTGCGGCGCGTCTACGATCCGGTGCTCGACTGGGTCATCGCGCGTCCGCGCGTCGCCGTCGGCCTCGTGGTGGGGCTCGTCGCCCTCGGCGGGGTCGCGCTCATCGGGCGCGGCGCCGAGTTCGTGCCGCGCCTCGAGGAGGGCGATCTCGTCGTGCAGGTCACGCGCCCGCCGAGCGTCTCGCTCGACGAGGCCGTGCGCGGCAGCACCGCGATCGAGCGCGCGCTGGTCGCGTTCCCCGAGGTCGCGCGCGTCGTGACCCGCACCGGCAGCCCCGACGTCGCGACCGACGTCATGGGCGTCGAGCAGAGCGACGTCTTCATCATGCTGCGCCCGCGCGAGTCGTGGGTCTCCGCGCCCGACCGCGAGGGGCTCGTCGCGTTGTTCGACCGCGATCTGCGCAAGGTGCTGCCCGGCGCGGCCTTCAGCTTCACGCAGCCCATCGAGATGCGTCAGCAGGAGCTGCTCGGCGGCCTCAAGAGCGACGTCGGCGTGAAGGTCTTCGGCGACGACCTGCCGACGCTCACCCGGCTCGCCGCCGAGGTGGCCCTCACGCTCGGCTCGGTGGCCGGCGCCGAGGACGTCCGCGTCGAGCCCACCTCCGGCCTCCCGCTCGCGACCGTGCGGCCCAGCCCCACGAAGATGGGGCGCCTCGGCGTGCGCGCCGACCAGATCCGCGTCGCGGTCCAGGCGCTGCGCTCGGGGCGCGAGGTCGGCCAGCTCGTCGAGGGCGACCGGCGCTTCCCCATCGCCGTGCGCACCGACGTGCCGCCCGCGCCCGACGCACGCGCGCTCGCGGCCGTTCCCCTCACGCTCCCGGGCGGTCGGGTCGTGCCCCTCGGCGACGTGTGCGACGTCACCATCGAGCAGGGGCCGGCGCAGGTGAGCCGCGAGCAGGGGCGTCGCCGCGTGCTCGTCGAGGCCAACGTCCGCGGCCGCGACCTCGCTTCGTTCGTGCGCGAGGCGCAGGAGCGCGTCGCCGCCCTCGCGCTCCCGCCGGGTTACTTCGTCAAGTTCGCCGGCCAGTACGAGAGCCTGGTGCACGCGACCACCCGGCTGGCGATCGTCGTGCCCGCCACGCTCGCGACCATCTTCTTGCTCCTCTACCTCACGTTCAACGAGGCGACGCCCGCGCTGCTCATCTTCGTCAACATCCCCATCGCGGCCAGCGGAGGCCTCGCGGCGCTCGCGCTGCGCGGCCTGCCGCTCTCCATCTCCGCGGCGGTCGGCTTCGTCGCGCTCTTCGGCGTCGCGACGCTCAACGGCGTGGTGCTCGTCTCGGCGATCCGTCGCGCCGAAGACGAGGGGCTCACCGCTCGCCAGGCCGCGCGCGCCGCCGCGCACGAGCGGCTACGCCCCGTGCTCACCACGGCCGTCGTCGCGTCGCTCGGCTTCGTCCCCATGATGCTCGCGACCGGGACGGGCGCCGAGGTCCAGCGTCCGCTGGCCACGGTCGTCGTCGGTGGGCTCGTCACCGCGACGCTCCTCACGCTCCTCGTGCTCCCGGCGCTCTACGTGCGCGTGCGCGGCGCGTTCGGCGACCACCCGAGGAGCACGCCCCCGCTCGACCCCGGGCGCTGACGGCCGGCGCGCCGCCGCCGGGGCCGACCGGCCCTCCGCGGCGACGTTGACAACGATCCGGTCGTGCACTACTTGCCGTTCGTCTTTTCGCGCACTTGCGCCCGTTCCGGGCCGCTCGATCCACCCTCGCCACGGCGCTCCATGCTGGCCACCTACGCCCCCCTGTTCCTGCTGTTCGCAGTGGCGGCCGTGCTCGTGCTCGGCCTCTTCTTCGCCACGCCGTTGCTCGGGGCCAAGGTCCCGCCCAACGCCGAGAAGATGCTGCCGTTCGAGTGCGGCGCCGAGACGACCGGCTCGCGGCACGTGAAGCTCTCGGTCAAGTTCTACATGACCGCGATCCTCTTCGTCGTCTTCGACGTCGAGGCCATCTTCATCTACCCGTGGGCCATCCAGTTTCGCACGCTCGGCTGGGTCGGCCTCGCGACGATGACGGGCTTCCTCGCGACGCTCGCGCTGGCGCTGGTCTACTGCTGGAAGAAGGGAGCGCTCGAGTGGGAGCACTGACGCCGTCCACCCGTGTCCTGACGGGGCGCGAGCAGGGGTTCGCCACCACGCGCCTCGACGCGCTGCTCGGCTGGGCCCGCAAGTACTCGCTCTTCAACTACCCGTTCGTGACGGCCTGCTGCGGCATGGAGTTCATGTCGGTGTCGAGCCCGCGCTTCGACTTCGCGCGCTTCGGCGCCGAGGCGCCGCGCTTCACGCCCCGCCAGGCCGACCTGCTCTGGGTCGTCGGCACCATCAGCCAGCGCCAGGCCCCCGTGCTCAAGCGCGTCTACGAGCAGATGATGGAGCCCAAGTACGTCATGGCCTTCGGCACCTGCGCGTCGTCGGGCGGCTTCTACGACAACTACGCGACCGTCGCCGGCCTCGACAAGGTCATCCCGTGCGACGTCTACGTGCCCGGCTGCCCGCCGCGCCCCGAGGCCGTGCTCGACGGCCTCATCCTCCTGCAAGACAAGATCGCCAGCGGCGTGCGCACCCCCGGCGTCGTCAAGCCCCGCGAGGACCCGGCCCAGGCCCTCGTGCAACTTCGCACCAAGCCGGAGGCCACGTGAGCCAGGCGCTGCTCGACCTGCTGCGCGAGAAGTTCGGCGCGCAGATCCTCGAGACCTCGTCGCAGTTCGGCGACGAGAC
>CAITLX010000330.1 GCA_903893335.1 uncultured delta proteobacterium
GCGTGGTCTCGCCCGTGCCGTACGTCATGGTGCGCGAGCCGTCCCAGTAGGGGGCCCAGTTCATCGGGTCGGCGGAGTCGAGGGCGATCTGCGAGAGGCCGAGGAAGCGCCGCAGATCGGGCGTGCCGCGGCGCAGGCCGAAGCCGTCGGCGGGGGCCACGAGCGGCGCGCCCGCGTGGAAGGTCTTGTCGCCGAGCGTCACGTCGTAGCGGAACGTGGCGAGATCGACGTAGGGCGCGGCGGAGGGGACGACGCAGCCCTCGACGGGGCGCGGCGCGAGCGGCCCGTGGTAGACGCTGAGCTCGACCGGGTCGCCGGCGTCGCACGAGACGGTGACGCGGAAGGTGCCCGAGGGCTGCACCGCGGCGCAGCGGTACTCGCCCGTCTTGTGGTTGTGCAGCACCACGGTGTCCTTCGGGGTCAGCTCGGGCAGGTCCTGCACCGCGAGCGACACGTCGTCGGTCTGACCGTTGTTGACGCGGATCTTCAGCAGCCCCTTCTCGGCGTAGAAGATCGGGCCGAGCGCGCGCAGCACCATGGCGTCCTTCACGCCGCCGAGCGTCGAGCGCGTGCCGATCTCGCTGAGCATTCCGCCCGGGACGATCGACACCACGTCGTCGACCTGCGGCTCGACGCCGCCCATCACCGCGCCGGTGATGCCGCCGAGCGAGCCGCCGATGACGTGCAGGGGCGCCGCTCCGCCGACGTCGACGGTGCCGTCGCCGTCGAAGTCGCCCGCGATGCCCGGCGTGCCGTGGCCGGCGGGGTCGAACGCCCACTTGGCCCGGCCGTCGAACGAGCGCAGCGTGCGCACGATCTGCATCCCGTCGAGCATCGTCTGGCGCACCATGTCGCGGGTGTGAAAGACGTAGGCCGTCCAGAAGTCGTCGCCGGAGTCGACGCGTCCGTCGGCCGTCCAGTCGATGGCGCGTCCGCGGATGAGCGCCTCGCCCAGTCCGGCGATGCCGGCGTCCTTGAAGTAGCTCCGCACGAGGCCGAGCTGCACGTTCGTCACGCTGAGGCCGTGGCTGGGGCCGTCGATGCCCATCGTCGCGATGCCGTAGCTGGCGAGCAGGCCGGCGAAGGGGAGCGCGTCGAACTTGCTGCCGCCGTGACCGTGAATGAACATCGCCACCGGCGCGGGGCCGGTGCGCTGCTTGGGCACGAACATCCAGAACGAGACGTCCTCGCCGCGCGGCGCGGCGTCGAGGCTCCACACCTGGCGGTAGAGCGGGAGCATCGCGCCCGCGGCGTCGGTGCGCGGAAAGAGCTGCGGCGAGCGGATGGCGCCGGCGACGACGAAGTCGACCGACTGCATGGTCGCCTGGAAGACCGCCTTCTCGGACGCCGACGAGCCCGTGAGCTCGAGCAGCTGCAGCGCGAGCGGGATGAAGACGCTCATGGGCACGACCTTGGTGTTGGTCACGCCCGGCGCCGCGTCGCGGATGTCGTCGATGCGCGAGAGGGTGGGGGGGAAATCGGTGCCCACCTGCGCCATCGGCCCGAGGCCGTAGAGCCCGTCGCGCGCGACGCGGTAGTCGTGGCTGATGCTCTGCGTGGTGAACGACCAGGCGAAGCCGACGTCGGCGGTCGAGAGGCCGTAGCGGCCGAGGCAGCCGGGGAGATCGGCGAGGGCGGCCGTCTGCTCGGCGTGGTTGACCCCCTCGAACGGCGAGCGGATCGGGGCGCCGGCGGGCGAGGTGAGGCGGCGCGTCAGCACGACCGCGTAGGTGGTCGCCTCGCGCATCGGCACGACGGGCTTGAGGATGAGCGTGTTGCTCTCGCGCTCGTAGAACTCGAGCAGCTGCGAGCCGGGCTTCCCGTCGCGCGTGTTGGGGTGGTCGAGGATGCCGTCCATGTCGGTGTCCTCGCCCGGGTCGAGCACGCCGTTGCCATTGACGTCCTCCTCGACCTCCTCGAACACCAGCGTCTGCAAGGAGGCGCGCGGGTCCACGTCGTAGACCTCCTGCTGCGCGAGCACCTGCGGGTAGTTGCCCTGTCCGAGATCGAGCGGGACCGCCTGGCAGAGGCCGGGCGAGCCCGGCGTCACGTCGAGCACGAGGACGGCGTCGTCCTGGTAGTCGAAGTTGTCGTCGCCATGACGGCGGAGGATGACCTCGGGGTCGATCGGCGCGTCGAAGCTGACGCTGATCGGGGCGAGCGTCCCCCAGCCCGACAGCGCGTCGAGCTGGGCGCGCGTCGCCTGCTCCCAGGCCGTCGGCCCCGCGAGCACGCTCGCGTTGAGCCGACGCAGCGTGGGCGAGGTCGCGTCGTAGCGCGTGGCGAAGTCGTTCGGCAGCGGGATCTCCGCGAAGGGTTTGTGGAACGCGTCGAAGCGGACCATCGGCCCAGTGCCGGGCTGCGCCCGACCGAGCGAGGCCGGGGCGTCGGAGAGGCAGCCGCTCGTCGCGCCGAGCGCGAGCAGCACGGGAAAAAAGCGGGACAGGTTCATCGTGGATACCAAGAGTCTCGTCGGCCAGCTCGAGCGCCGAGGGCGGAGCATGCGTCGTCCGGGAGGGAGCCGCGACGCGGTTCGATGACATAGCAGCGACTGGATCGTGTCAACCGGCGGACCGACCGCGCGGGGCGAGCGAGCCGCTCGCGGCGCGCGCCTGGAGCGCGTCGCGCACCTTGTCGGCCAGGTCCTCGGTCGAGAAGGGCTTTTGGAGGAACTGCACCCCCTCGTCGAGCACCCCGTGGTGCGCGATGACGTCCGCGGTGTAGCCCGACATGAACAGGCACCTCGTGCCCGGGTGCAGCGACGACACCTTCTCGGCGAGCTCGCGGCCGTTCATCTCGGGCATGACGACGTCGGTCATCAGCAGGTCGATCTTCCCGGAGTGCTCCCACGCGAGTCGCAGCGCCTCGCCGGGCGTGCGCGCCGCGAGCACCGAGTAGCCGAGCTCCTCGAGCATCATCTGCGCGAGCTTGAGGACGGCCTGCTCGTCCTCGACGACGAGGATCGTCCCGCGGCCATGCGAGCGCGCCGGCGCGGACGAGGAGCGGCGCGGCGCGTCGGCGCTCATCGCGTAGCGCGGCAGGTAGATCGTGAAGGTCGTCCCGGCGCCGCGCTCGGAGCGCACGTGGACGAAGCCGCGGTTCTGCTCGACGATGCCGTAGACGGTGGCGAGGCCGAGGCCGGTGCCCTTGCCGACCTCCTTGGTCGTGAAGAAGGGCTCGAAGAGGTGCGCGAGCACCTCGTCGCTCATGCCGCAGCCGTCGTCGCTCACGGCGAGCCGCACGTACTCGCCGGGGGTGGCGCCGGGGTGCGCGGCGCAGGAGCGCTCGTCGAGCGCGGCGTTGGCTGTCTCGATGACCAGCTTGCCGACGTTGGCGATGGCGTCGCGGGCGTTGACGCACAGGTTGGCGAGCACCTGGTGGATCTGCGAGGGGTCGACGTTGACCGGCCAGGGCTCGGCGCCGGGCGACCAGTCGAGTTGGACGTTCTCGCCGATGATCCGCTGCAGCATCGCGAGCATGCCCGCCACGGTGTCGTTCAGGTTGAGGATCTGCGGGGCGACGGTCTGCCGGCGCGCGAAAGCGAGCAGTTGACGGGTCAGATCGGCCGAGTGGCGCGCAGCCGCGCGGATCTCCTCGAGGTGCTCACGAAGAGGCGGCGTCGGGTCGACGCGCGCGAGCGCCAGCTCGGCGCGGCCGATGATGACGCCGAGCATGTTGTTGAAGTCGTGCGCCACGCCGCCCGCGAGGCGGCCCACCGACTCCATCTTCTGCGCCTGCTGCAGCTGGTCCGCGAGCTTGGCCTTCGCCTGCTCGGCGTGCTTGCGGGCGGTGACATCGACGAGCATCGTCAGCAGGCACCGCTCGCCGTGCAGCTCCATCAAGCTGCCCGACAGCTCGAGCACGCCGACCTCGCCGTCGCTGCGCCGGAACTCGACGGGGTACTGATCGATCTTGCCGTGCTCGCGCAAGAGCTGCATCAGCTCGTGGCGCTGCGTCGCGCGCGCGTAGGTCCCGAGCTCCATCGCCGTGCGCCCGATGGCCTCTTCGCGCGCGTAGCCGTACAGGCGCAGCGCCGCCTCGTTGACGTCGAGGATCGTGCCGTCGGCGATCTTGCTCACGACGATGCCGATCGGGCTGCCGCCGACGACCGCCGAGAGCCGGCGGTTGGTCTCTCGAAGCTCCGCCTCGGCCGCCTTGCGCTCGGTCACGTCCTCGGCGGCGGAGAAGACCCTGCCGCCTTGCGCGGTCTCGATGACGTCGCCCCAGTACCGGCAGACGACGGCCTTGCCGCTCTTGCTGCGCAGGTTGAGCTCGATGTTCGAGCGCATGCCCCCGGACTGAAGGGCGTGGAGCATCCGCGCGCGCTCCTCGGCGCTGACCCAGCCGAGCTCGACCGACGTCCGGCCGACCGCCTCGTCGCGGCTGAACTCCGAGAGGCGACAGAAGGTGTCGTTGACCTCGAGGTACCTGCCGGTCGCGAGATCGCTGATCGTCATCAAGAGCGGGCTGTTGTTGAACGCGGTGACGAGCAGCGCCTTGCTGTCGTGCAGCTCCTCGTCCGTGCGCTTGCGCTCGTTGATGTCGTCGAACATCGCGAAGACCTTGTCTCCGACGATGACGCCGTAGATCTGCGTCGTCTTGACCGCGCCGTCCCTGCACGTGACCCGGTACTCCGCGCGCTCGATCTCGCCGCCCGAGGCGATCGCCTGGTGGACGAAGCCCATCCACCGCTCGGTCACCTCCGCGCGGTACGCCTCGTCGGGGTACGCGAGGAGCCACCAGCGGTCCATCGTGCGGATCTCGTCGTGCGGGTACCCGAACGTCTCGACGGCTCGTCGGTTGATGCACTCGATGGTGCCGTCCATCGCCACGATGGCCATCGACGTGGGGATGAGCTCGATGATGGCGCGCAGCTGCAGCGCGCTCGCGCGCGAGGCCTCGTCGGCGGTCGTCGCGGCCACGCCCCGCTCGAGCTCGGCCACGCGCGCCAGCAGCTCGTCGTAGGTGGGCCTGGGCCGGGTCGCGTCGTGGCTGTCCATCCGAGCCCCGCCCTCACTCCTTGGTCTTGAGCTTCGCGTCGTTCTCCCGGATGAACGCCCGGATCTCGTCGGCCATGTCGAGCAGCTTGGTCCACTGCTCCTTGTAGAGCGTCACCGGGAAGCGCCCCATGCCGTAGATCGACAGCGCGCCCTTCTCGCTCACCTTCATCGAGACGGCGCGCGAGCTTCGCTGCTTGAGCGCCTCGTTCTCCGCGCGCAGCCGCTCGACTTCCGCCTTCAGGTCTTCGTCGCTCATCGTCTCTCTCCCGTGGTGAACGGTGGCCGCGCACGCGGGGTCGGACGGTGCGCGTGCGTCACCGGCGTGTCCGCCCCTGGAGCGGCGAGTCTACGCCGACTCGGGGCGGACGGGGAATCGCCCGGTCACACTCCGGCGCGCTCGACGGACGGACGGAGCACAGCCCATGATGCCCGCCCGCGCCTTGCCCACCGACCTCCGCTCCCTGCTGGCCCGCCCGGCGCTGCGCCGGCAGATCGCCGACGTGGTGCGCGCCAAGGCGCCGCCGGACGCGGTCGAGGACCTCGTGCAAGCGACGCTCGTCGAGGCGCTCGCCGCTGCGTCGCCCCCCGAGGAGCCGGAGGCGCTGCGGCGCTGGGTGCTCGGCATCGCGCGGCACCTGGTGGCCGATCACCACCGCGCGCGGCGAGGCGAGGACCGCGTGTCCGTCTCGGAGCTCTCGACGCCCGCTCCCTCGCACGGCGCGCGCGATCTCGAGCGGTGGGTCGAGGGCGTCGTGCCCGCGGGCGAGGAGCACGCGCGCACGGTCGAGTGGATGATGCGCGAGGGGGATGGCGAGAAGCTCGAGCACATCGCTGCCGCCGAGCGCGTGCCTGCGCCGCGCGTGCGCCAGCGGGTGTTTCGGCTGCGCAAGCTGCTGCGCGAGCGGTGGCGCGAGGAGCTGGCGCTCGTCGGCGTGATCGCGCTCGCGTGGGCCGTGTGGCACCTCACCCGCCCGGCGCGCGAGGCGGCGGTGTCGCCGGACCGCGGGACGGCGCCGATGGACGAACCGCGCGAGCGGGCGCAGCCGACCCCCTCGTCGGCGCTCGCGGCCTCTGCCTCTGCCGCCCCCCCTGCGCCGTCGCTCTCCGCCCCCGCGCCGCCTCCGCGTCCGACGGCGCCAACCCCAAGCCCCTCCGGATCGTTCGGCGTGCCGGGCGCGTTCGGCTCGTCGGAGTCCCTCGGCTCGTCGCCCCGTCCGCAGCCGCAGCCGCAGCGCCGCGCCGCGCCGAAGAAATAGCGGCGGGCGCCGCGTAGGCCGTCACGTTCGGCCGCGCCGCGACGACGGACCTCCCGAGCCCGCGACGCTCGCCCCTCTCGCCGGGCGAGCGCGGGCGTGGAGGTCCCCATGCGTCGAGCGATCCCGACGCGCGCCCTGGTGCGCGCGCTGCCGTTGGTGTGTCTGCCGCTGCTCGCCAGCCGAGCCTCGTTCGCCGTCGAGTCGCGGCCGCCGCTGCCACCCGAGAATGCGGCGGTGGATCCGCTCGCGCCCGAGGCGACTCCGCCCGCGGCGGCGGCGCTGGATCTGCCGCTCGCGGGCGGTCTGGGGTCGGCGCGGGTCGTGCCCCCGCGCGTCGCGCCCGAGGGTCGCGCGCGCGTCGTCGTCCTGCTGCACGGCATGTGCGACGAGGCCGCGTGGATGTGCGATCGAGTCCCGCGCGAGGCGCTGGGCGACCGCTTCGTCGTCTGCCCACGCGCGCCGCGCGCGTGCCGCGGAGGCGGCGCGCTCTGGTCGGGGGGCACCGAGCGCACGCGCGAGATCGTGCTGGCCAGCCTCGAGGCGCTCGACGCGCGCTTCGGCGACGGGGTCGAGACGCGGCGGCAGGTCGTGCTCGCCGGCTTCTCGCAGGGCGCGTACGTCGCGGCGGCGGTAGCGACGAGCGCGCCGGGCCCGTTCTCCGAGCTGCTGCTCGTCGGCTCGCGCGTGAGCCCCGCGGCTGTGCTCCTGCGCGCGAACGGCGTCGAGCGCGTGCTGCTGGCCGCCGGCGAGTTCGACGGCGCGCGACCGGACATGACGCGCGCGGCGCGCGTGCTCGACCGCGCCGGAATGCCCGCGCGCTTCGTCAGCCTCGGCCGCGCGGGCCACAGCTTCGCGCCGTCCGAAGCGTGGCTGCGCGAGGCGCTCGGCTGGCTCGCGCGCCGGGGGGACTGAGCCGCGAATCCCGCTCCTCGCGACCGCGACGTTGGTAGCCTCCGTCGCGACCCTCGCGGGGGCGCCGCGGCTGTGCGCGGTCCCCGGGGGAGCCTCAGGAGCCCTGCCATGCGTCGTCCCTGGACCCTCGATCGCCGCTCGTTCACCGTCGGTCTCGGCGCGCTCGGAGGCGCGCTCTTCCTCGGGTGCGGCTCGGGCGACGATGGCGCGCAGCCGTCTGGGCCCGCGGCCGGCGGCGACGGGAGGCTGCCGCGACTGGCGTCGGTGAAGCTCACGACCGAGCGGACGATCGTGCCGTCGCGCGCCGTGGCCTCCCCCGCCGACGCGCGCTCACCGATGGATCCCACCGCGCGCGCCTCGCTCGTTGCCAGCGGCTTCGGCGCGTACGCCTACGGTCCGGGCGAGCCGCTCGTGGGGCGCATGCCGGACGGCTCGAGCGCCCCGGCGCCGGGCCCGAACCCACGCCTCCTCGTGCGCTTCGCGCACCTCACCGACGTCCACCTCACCGACGACGAGTCCCCCATTCGCTTCGAGCGCTTCGATGCGCCGCCGCCGCTCGACGCCGTCGCGCGCCCGCACGCGCCGTACGTCGGGCGCATGCTCAACGCGGCGGTGCGCACGCTCAACGCCGTGCACGAGTCGTCGCCGCTCGCGTTCGTGCTCGTCGGCGGCGACGTGGTCGAGTCGGCGCAGCAGAACGAGCTCGCGTGGTTTCTGGGGACGATCACCGGAGGCGTCGCGCGCGTCGCGTGCGACTCGGGCGACGTGAGCGATCTCACCGCGGGGCCTGGCAACGACGCGAAGGACGCCTACGTGCCCGAGGGCCTCGCGGTGCCGTGGCTCTTCACGACGGGCAACCACGACGCGCTCGTCATGGGGCTGACCCAGATCTCCGCGGCCAACCAGGCGCTCGCCGAGGGGGACCAATCGCGCGACGGCTTCACGGACTGGACGCAGCC
>CAITLX010000331.1 GCA_903893335.1 uncultured delta proteobacterium
AGCGGAACCGGTCGCTCGCGATGCGCACGTCGGCGATGGGCATGGGCAGCGCGATGGCGCCGATGAGCGGAGCCGCAGCCGTCACCGGCAGCCCCTGGCGATCGCGTCGAGCTCGCGCTGCGCTCGGGCGACGAGGGCGCGCAGGCGGGCGCGCTCGTCGGGTGAGAGGGCCGCGCCTGCGGGGCTGCCCGGCGCGGTTGCCTGGGCGACCTCGGCGCAGAGCTCGCCGATGCGGGCGGTCGCCGTGAGGGCGTGCACCGTAGGCGCACCGCCGAGGGGCGCGTCGAGCGCGAGGAGCGCGTGGCCGAGGGCTGCGCGTACGGCGCGCGGACCCGCCAGGACGTCGCGCAGGGTGACCGCCGCGGGCATGACCGGGTCGCCCCACGCGCGCGGCGCCGACGGGTGCACGTCGAGCGATGCGGCGACCGAGCCGTACGTGGCGCCCGCGGCGTGGACCGCGTCGGCGTAGAGCGTGGATGCGTCAGCCGCCGCGGTGAGTCGGTGGCCCTGAACACGCGACGCGGTGAGGCGTTTGGCGGCGGGGGTGACCTCGGCGCGCGGCGCGAGGGACGTCGAAGGGGGCATGGGAAAGCCTTTCGCGCCAGACGATCAGGACGCGCGCTGCCGCAGAGCCGGCGCGGTGAAGGGGGTCACGCGCACCGACGCCGCTTCCGCAGGCGTCATCCACGACTCTTCCGGCACCTCTCCTCCCGACCAGGAGGCGATTGCCTTGCGCAGGTGCGAAGACGGACGCTTGGTGCCGCGCCTCCAGTCGAGGATCGTCGGTCCCGACACGCCGATCGCGCCTGCGGCGGCGAGAAGCGTGATTCCCCGGCTCTTCAGGAACGCGGCGAGAAGCCGCGCCCCCGCTGTCGTTTTCGGCATGCCGATAGCGATAGCTAGCGAAAGCGCGGCTGTCAAGGGTGGTGCTTCGTGCTGGCGGTAGCCGCTGCTAGTCTCCGCGCCGTGGTGTCACCGGACGAGCGGAAGAAGATCGTCGAGGAGTGGGCGCGCGAGCGGCTGCGCGAGATGACCCGCGACCGTCGAGGCGCTGCGGCCAAGCTCGCGCAGAAACTAGGGATCAGTTCGGCGCACATGACCAACATGACGAAGGACCCGCCCGCGCGAGGGGTTGGGGAGGACGTCCTACGAAAGCTGGTCGCCGAGTGGGGCTACGCATCCCGCGACGATCTCGTAGCCGCCGCGCTGGCGGCGTCGGCCCCCGCCCGCGCACGTACGACGACGCTCGACGCCAGGTACTCAGACCTCGAGTGGGCGATCCGTGCGCTCATCGACGAGGGGCAGTGGACCGAGGCGCAGGTGCGCGTGGGGGCGGCGAGGCTGACGGTGGGCGACAAGGGCGCTCCCGAGGGGAAAGCGGCGCTCTTCGACGCCATCAAGGCACAACTGCGCGACCACCACCGTGTGGTGCCGAAGTCCCTCGACCGCCCCGACACCACCGGCGACGAGCTCGCCGAGGGGCGGAGTGGGAGGCGGAAGGCCAAGCGATGAGCGCGTGTCGAGATGTCCGCTCTTGGCGTAGGGTGGAGGCCATGCGCCTACTCAGCACCGTGGCTATCGCCGTCGTCGCGTTCGGGTGCGGCTCCTCGAGCTCGTCTCCTGCTGAGGTCGCCGCCCAGGATGCCGGCGCGTCGCACGGGGGCTCGGGCGGCGGAGGAGGCAGCGGCGG
>CAITLX010000332.1 GCA_903893335.1 uncultured delta proteobacterium
CGGGGCGAGGCTCGACGTTTCGCGTCTACCTCCCGCTGAGCGAGGGGGACGCGCCCCCGCCCCCCTCGGAGCGCCGCTCCCCCGAGCGCGCGCGGGGCCACGAGTCGGTGCTCGTCGTGGAGGACGAGCCGGTGCTGCGCGTGCTGGTGCGGCGCATGCTCGTCACCGCTGGCTACCGCGTGGAGGTCGCCGCGAATGCGGGCGATGCGCTGCTCTACTGCGAGCGGCACGGCAAGGAGCTCGACCTGCTGCTCACCGACCTGGTGATGCCGGGCATGGACGGCTGCCAGCTCGCCGACCGCCTCGCGCCGCTGTGCCCGGGGGCCCGGGTGCTGTTCATGTCGGGCTACAGCGGCGACGTCCTCGAGCGCCACGACCTGACCGGGCGCGCGTTTCTCCCCAAGCCGTTCGACGTGGCGACGCTGACGGGCAAGGTGCGCCAGGTGCTCGACGGCGGGTGACGCGCGGCGAGGCTCGCGCCCGCTCGCGGCGACGGAATCGTGCCGCCCCCAGCGATGCCCGCTAGAATGCTTCTAACTGCACATGGTGCAGCTCGGAGGTTGCGATGGCGGCTCGACGGTTTCGCGCAGGGCTCTGGCTCGCGCTCGGGTGGTTCGGCGCGGCCTGCGGCGGCTCCCCCGAGATCACGCTGCCGGTCGGCTACGACGCGCTGCCCGACGCGTCGGTCGATGCGAGCCTCGACGCGATGCTCGACGCCGACTCCGGCGGATCGCTCTTCGACGCGGCCGACACGGGGGCGTGCGTGCCCCCGACCTGCGCCGACCTCGGCGCCGACTGCGGCCCGGTCACCGACAAGAAGTGCGGGGGGGTCGTCGCGTGCGGCGCGTGCGAGGGCGGCTCGGTCTGCGGCGCGGGGGGAAAGCCGAACGTCTGCGGCGCGTCCACCGGCTCGGACGCGGGCGTCTGCACCGCCAAGTCGTGCGTGGACCTCGGCGCCGAGTGCGGCAAGATCAACGACGGCTGCGGCACGCTCATCGACTGCGGCGCCTGCGAGGCGGGCACCTGTGGCGGCGGCGGCGCGTACCGCTGCGGCACCTCGGGCGGCGCGGACGGCGGCTCGTGCACCAAGCTCACCTGCGCCGACCAGTCGATCGAGTGCGGCCTCGCGGGCGACGGCTGCGGCGGTCAGATCGATTGCCTCGGCTGCCCGCTCGCTGGCGACACCTGCGGCGGCGGCGGGCAATCGGGTAAATGCGGCCACCCCGTCTGCGTCAAGCAGACGTGCGGACAGCAGGGCGTGACGTGCGGCACCGCCGGAGACGGCTGCGGCGGCACGCTCGCGTGCGGCGGGTGCAAGGCTCCGCAGTCGTGCGGCGGCGACCCGGCCCGGCCGGGCCAGTGCGGGTGCACCGGCGTCTGCGCGCTCGTGCCGACCTGCACCGGCGGCGCGACGACCACCCTCACCGGCGTCGTGAAGGACCCGGCAGGCGCGCAGCCCCTCTACAACGTGCTCGTCTACGTCCCCAACGACCCGAGCGACCCGGCGCTGCAGACGTTCCCGAAGGGCACGACCTGCGACCAGTGCGGCGCGACGGCAGCGGGCGACCCGCTCGTCACGACGTACACGAAGACCGACGGCACGTTCTCGCTGGCCGGCGTGCCCGTCGGCTCGAACATCACGCTGGCGATCCAGCTCGGGCGCTGGCGCAGGCTCTTCACGGTGAACGTGCCCAACGCGTGCCAGGCCAACGTGGTGACCGGCACCGGACACGGCGGCGGGGCCATCGCCGGCGGCGTCCTCACGATGCCGAAGAACAAGGCGCAGGGGAACATCCCGCTCATGGCGGTGGTCACCGGCGCGATCGACGCGCTCGAGTGCGTGCTGCTCGACATGGGCCTCGACCAGGCCGAGTTCACCAATCCGAGCGGCAACGGCCGCGTCCACCTGTACACGGGCGCCGGCTACTGGAACCGACTCTCCTTCCCCTACGGCGGCGGCGCGATCATCGACGCGAACACCCCCACCTCGGCGGCGCTCGTGCCCGTGCTCAGCGACTACGATCTCGTCGTCCTGTCGTGCCAGCACTACCCGTTCGCGGTCGCGCGCGACCCGACGCTCGGCAGCTACGCGAAGTTCGTCGACTACGCCAATGGCGGCGGCCGACTCTTCGCGTCGCACTACTCGTACACGTACCTGCAAGAGGGCGGCGCCGCGAACCCGTTCTACGGCACCGCCAACTGGGATCCGGTCGAGCAGGGCTTCACCTCGACCAACGCGACCGTCGACGTCGACGTCGCGCACAACCCCAAGGGGCCCGACTTCGCCGCGTGGCTCGGCAACGTGGGTGCATTGACGAGCACGACGCCGCCGCAGCTCACCATCAACGACCCGCGCTACAACGTCGCGAGCGTGGTGGCGCCGACGCAGCAGTGGCTGACGTTCAGCGACCCGGGCGCGGTGGCGCCCCTGCACTTCACGTTCAACACGCCGGTCGGCGCGGCCAGCGCGAGCCAGTGCGGGCGGGTGCTCTTCAGCGATTTCCACGTCGTCACGACCGGCGGCTACGCGACGACCGACGTCGCATTCCCCGGCGAGTGCTCCACCGCCCCGATGACCGCGCAGGAGAAGGTCCTCGAGTTCATGCTGTTCGACCTCGGCGCGTGCGTGCAGCCCTACACGCCCGTCTGCACGCCGACCTCGTGCGACGCGCTCGGCGTCGGCTGCGGCCCCGCGGGCGACGGCTGCGGCGGTGCGCTCGATTGCGGGCTCTGCCCGTCGGGCGAGGCGTGCGGGCTCGGGGGCCCCGGCAAGTGCGGCGCGCCCGCCTGCGCGCAGCTCTCGTGCGCCGCGCAGGGGGTCGAGTGCGGCTACGCGGGCGACGGCTGCGGCAACCTCCTGACCTGCCCCACCTGCCCAGCCGGGCAGACCTGCGGCGCGGGTGGCCCCGGCAAGTGCGGCGCCACCTCGAGCGACGGCGGCGCGTGCGCGACCCTCACGTGCGCCGCGCAGGGCATCGAGTGCGGTCAGGCCGGCGATGGCTGCGGCAACGCCATCACCTGCCCCCCGTGCCCGGTCGGCCAGACGTGCGGCGCGGGAGGGCCGGGGAAATGCGGCACGCCCGTCTGCTCGCCGCTCACGTGCCTCGCCCAGTCGATCGACTGCGGGCCCGCAGGCGACGGCTGCGGCAACGAGCTCGACTGCGGCAACTGCAAGACCGGGCAGGTGTGCGGCCTCGGTGGCCCCGGGAAATGCGGGTCGGTGCACTGAGCGCGTGCTCGCCGCGCGCTCGCGCGGCAAGCTTGCGAATGCGCTTCGATCGATCGGCGGCTGCGACCAGGCTCGCGCGGCTCGCGCTCGCGCTCGGCGCGGGGGGCGCGTGCGGCAGCCTCGGGCCGCCGAGCCAGGGCACGATGCACGTCACGTGCGACGACCTCACCCGCTACGCGTGCCCCAACGACGCGCCGCTCGCCGCCTCCGACCTCGCGCTGTGCCGCACGCTCGTGTCCGAGCCCGCGTGCGGGAGCACCTACCAGACGCTCCTCGACTGCGCGCTGATGCACCGAGCCTGCGACGCGAACGGGCAGGCGCTCCCCCCCACCGGGTGCGACGCC
>CAITLX010000333.1 GCA_903893335.1 uncultured delta proteobacterium
GCGCGCGAGCAGGCGGCGCAGGCTCACGGGCGCCCCCAGGCGCGCAGGCGGGCCGGGGGCGGCAGGCGACGCGCGCCGCGCGCGGCGTCACGCGCGCCTTCGTCGAGCCAGACCCGGCGCACGTCGAGTGCGTGCACGCGATCGACGGTGAAGCCGTGCACGCGGGGCTGCGCGAGATCGAGGCTGCGGTAGCCGTAGCCGAGGGCCCACGGCGCCTCGTCGCGCACGATCTCCTCGGCGCGGCGGTACATCGCCGCGCGCGCGGGCGCGGACAGCTCGCGGTGCGCGCGGGCGAGCAGCCCGTCGAGCTCGGGGCTCGCGAAGAACGCCTGGTTCTGCGACTCCTCGTCCTGGATGGCCTGCGACGCGAAGAGCGGCTCGAAGAAGTCGCTCGCGTCGGGGTAGTCGAGGCTCCAGCCCGCGTAGCCCATGGCTGCGTGGCCTCGCTTGCCGACCTCGGCGAGGAAGGTGGGCCAGCTCAGGATGCGGAGATCGAGGCGGATGCCGATCGCGGCGAGCTGCTGCGCGACGATCTGCGCGACGAGCGGCTCGGAGCTCTCGGCGATGGTCACGTAGCGGATCGGCTCCGGCCAGCCCCCCTCGCCCCGGGCGGCGTCGTACGCGAGGCCCGCAGCGCGCATGTGCTCGAGCGCCGCGGCGAGGTCGTGGCGCTGGCCGGCGAAGCTCGGGTCGTGGCCGACGACGGCGGGGGGCACCATCTGCGTCGCGTGCACCATCTGCTTGGGCCGCAGGCTCACGACCGCGTCCCAGTCGATGGCAGCCGCGACCGCGCGGCGCACCTCGACGCGATCGAACGGCGCCACCTCGGTGTTGAGGAACACGCCGTTGGTGCCCTTCGGCGGCTCCCACGTCGCGTAGGGCGCCCAGCGCGGGTCGCGCAGGTACGCCGCGAGGTCGGGCGCGGTCAGCTCGCGCACGATGTCGAGCGCTCCGGCCTCGAACGCGAAGCGCTGCGTCGTCGCCGGCATGCCGAGCGTCAGCACGACCTCGTCGAGCATCCCGACGCCCGGCTGGAAGTAGCCCGCGTGGCGCGCGAGGCGCACCTCGCGCCCCGGCTGCCACGCCGACAGCCGCATGGGCCCCGCGCCGCAGGGCACGAAGTCGCGCGTCCAGGTCGCGCCGGCCGACCGGCACAGCGGGGCGGCGAACGGCATCGCGAGCACGGCGAGGAACGTCGCGTCGGGCTCGACCAGGTCGAAGTGCAGCGCGTAGCGCCCGTCGACGACGACGCCCTCGAGGTGCGGCGCGTACGCGCGCTCGCCCGAGGCGCCCACGGCGCCCGCGTGGAAGGCCTCGTAGCCCACGATGCTCGCGTAGAACGATGGCGCGGGGCAGGGGGTGTCGTGGTGCAGCGTGCGCTCGAGCGAGCGCTTCACGTCGTCGGCGGTGAGCTCCTCGCCGTCGTGAAAGAGCACCCCCTCGCGCAGCGCGAGGTCCCAGCGCTTGCCGTCGCCCGAGCGGCGCACCGTGCGCGCGAGCAGCGGCTGCAGCTCGCCCTGCGCGTCCCAGTCGACGAGCGTGTCGTAGACGAGCTGCTCGACCGGCTTGCTCGTCTCGTCGAACGCGATGGCCGCGTCGAGGCTGCGGAGATCGATCCCGGACGCGAGGTGGAGCACGCCGCCCCGCCGCGGCGCGACGGCGCGGCGCTCGCCCCGCGGGGGGGCGAC
>CAITLX010000334.1 GCA_903893335.1 uncultured delta proteobacterium
CACCGCGCGCGACCAGGGCATGAAGCGGCCTCCGGCGGGGATCGGCGCGATCGCGCACGGCTGGCACGAGTTCGGGATGTACGTCGGCGTCGGCGCCACCGTCGCCCTGGCCGCGGGGCTGCTGCTGCGCGCGCACGGCAAGGCGCGCGCGTACCGGATCGCGGCGGCCCTCTTCGTCGTCCTGTCGTTCGGCGCGTTCGACACCTGGTCGCCCTGGACGCTGCTGCACCACCTGCCGGCTTTCTCGTCGCAGCACGTCCCTTCGCGCCTGCTGCACCCCGCGGCGCTGCTCGCCGGCGTCGCGCTCGCCGCCGCCCTCGAGGCACGCTTCGGGCGCTTCTTGCGGCGCCGCCCCTGGCTCGACCTCGCGCTGCTCGTGCCCGTCGCGGCGATCGCGCTCGACATCGCGGGTGTCTCGGCCAACGTCCTGCGCGAGGCGTTCACGCAGGCGCCGCCGAGCGTGCCGGAGGCCGCGAGCTTCCACCACGAGAAGCACGCGCCCGTCGACTACCCGCACCCCGCGTGGGCGACGCCCGTCTACCTCGCGATGCTCGCGAACACCGGCGCGCTCGAGTGCTGGGCGGTGCCGACGGAGTTCGAGCGCGGAGCGATCGCGACGGGGGCGCCCGAGTACCGCGGCGAGGCCTACGTCGTGAACGGCACCGGCGACGCGCGCGTCGCGTCGTGGACGCCGAACGGCGCGGTCATCGAGGTGAAGAACGCGTCGTCGGACGCCACGCTCGTCTACAACATGAACTTCGATCCGAGCTGGCGCGCGAACGGCGCGCCCGCGATCGAGTGGGCGCACGCCGTCGCCGCGCCGCTCATCGGCGGCGACCAGCGCATCGAGCTTCGCTACCGACCGCGGACGCTCTGGGCCGGGCTGGCGCTCGCCGCGGCGGGGCTCGCGGCGGGCCTCGTCGCGTTCCGCACGCGGCGCGCCGCTGCGCGCTAGCGCCCCTCAGCGCAGGACGGCGAGCTCGATCTGCCTCGCGCCCGACGTGGTCGGGATCGGCGCGCGCGCGCTGAACGCGCCCGTGTAGCGCTCGTCGCCGATGCGGTGCTTGAGCTCGGCCGACATCCGGTAGAGGAAGCCCGGCCTCCAGAGCTTCGTGGACAGCGACGGGGCGAACGCGTGGCTGCGCACCGTCGGATCGACGGGCACCAGGCTCGTCGGCAGGCGCGCCACGACGGTCGAGGTCACCTCGAACGTCGCGTCCCTCGCGACCGGCCCCGCCGCGAGGAACCACGACTCGACCTCGGGCTTCACGCCGCCCGGCAGCCGCACGCCGAGCAGGCGGTGGCCGCCGACGAAGTCCGCGGTCCGCGAGCGGTCGAGCGAGGCCTCGACGATCGCCCGCAGCCGGGCCGCCTCCGCCGCGTCGCCGCGATCGACGGCGACGTCGTGCGCGATGCGCGTCTCGTCGAGCGTGCGCGGCGCGGCGGTCGGCGCCGTCGCCGGCTGCCCGAGGTGCACGCGCCACTCCCACGTGAGGAACGCGTCCGGCGCGGCGTCGAGCGTGCGCACCGGCTCGGTGTTGTGCGTGAGGTAGCGCTCGACGAGCGTCGGCTCGCGCTCGTGCAGCGAGAAGGCGTCGAGCGGCGCAGGCTCGTCGTCCACGCCGCGCTCGACGAGCAGCACGTCGCCGTAGATGCGCACGTGCCGACCGGCCACGAGCGCGCGCAGCTCGTCGGCCCCCATGCCGCTCGCGCGGCCGACCCAGAACGGCTGGCTCGCGCTGGGAGCGTTCGCGGGCGCTGCGTTGCCCATCAGCGCCCACTGGTGCTCGGGCCCCCACTGCGTGCCGGGGTGCACGCCGATCTTCTCGCCCAGCGCGAGGCGCGGGCGGACGACCTCCGCGAGCACGAACAGCAGGTCCACGTGGCTGCGGAAGAGCGCGCCGCGGTCGTCGTAGCGCCCGCCCGTCTGGCGCCAGACGACGAGCGCGCGCGCCGCGTCGGGCAGGACGACCAGCGAGGGTACGACGCCGACGAGCACCGCCGCGACGAGCGCCGCGGTCGCCGCGCGCCTCGGCGAGACCTCGCGCGCGACGGCGAGCACCGCCCAGCGCGCCGAGTCGGCGAGCTGGGCCATGGCGAGCGCGAAATACAGGCCGAAGTAGTGCGGCCAGAAGATGTGAATGTCCGCCCCCTGGCGGAAGACGACATACTGCACGGCCGCGCCGAACAGCGCCGCGAGCGCCATCAGCTCCTCGTCGCGCCGGAGCACGAGCGCGCGCACGACGCACACCGGCAGGGCGATCTTGCCGAGCGCGATGACGAGCGGCGTGAACGAGAACTCGAGCCACGCCGCGCGCCCCGCGAGCACCGTCGCGAGCGGGACGGCCGCGGCGTTGCCGCGCTTCGCGCCCGCGCCGAGCCACTCGCCGAGCTGGTGCGCGTGCGCGAAGAGCGCGAGGGTGCCCCCGAGGCAGGCGAGCGAGAGCACGACGGCGGCGACGACCGCGCGGCGCTGCGCCGGGGCGACCGGCGGCGCCACGCGCGCGGGCAGCAGGTACGCGCGGGCGAGCCCCCACGCGAGCATCGGCGCGAGGATGAGGTAGCCGGGCCAGTCGCCGAGCGACGCGAAGAGCACGCCGACCAGCGCGGCGACCAGGTGCCGCCTGAGGCCGCTCGCCTGGTAGGCGAGGTGCCCCCAGAAGAAGAGCGCCGCGCCGAACATGACCGTGACCTCGAGGCTCGCGAAGCACGCGTACCCGACGTCGAGCGGCACGGCGACGAACGCCACCGCCGCCGCGACGCCTGCGACGGGCCCCCCCGACGGGCCGCCGACGCGACGACCGATGCCGTAGAGCAGCGCGGGCATCGCCGCGCTCATCAGGACCGCGGGAAGCTGGACGACGAACGACATGTGCGGCCACAGCCACGCGAGCGCCGCCGCGATCCAGAAGACCCCGAAGGGGTGGTGGCAGTAGGTGCGATCGAGGCCGGGCTCGGCGCTCGTGTACCAGTCGGCCAGGGGGTAGAGCGTGCGGAAGCGCACGATGTGCTCGCCGGCGATCGCCACGGCCGCGCCGCTCGACCCGAGGTGCCCGCCGCCAGGGATCGCCCCGATGCCCCACGCCGCCGCGAGCGCGAACCACGCGGTCGCGAGCCCCACGCTGACGGCCGCGATGCGGGCCGACCAGCGGCCCCGGAGCGGGGGCCGGGGGAGCGACATGCCGCGGGTCTTAGGCGATCCGCCCGACCCGCGGCAAGGCCGAGGGGCGCGGCCCGAGCGCCCCGCCTATCGAAAAGGATGAGCCCCGGCGCAGCCGAAGACGATCATGCCACCGCGGCCTTCGCCACCTTGCCCGACTTCGCGAGCGTGTCGGCGAGGCGCTCGGCGACGAGCATGGCGAGCGCCATGATCGTCACCTGCGGGTTGACGCCGATGGCGGTGGGGAAGAGCGACGCGTCGGCGACGTAGCAGCCGGGCAGATCCCACAGCTCGCCCGAGAGGTTGGTCACGGACGCCTCGGCGCGCGTGCCCATCGCCGCGGTGCCCATGAGGTGCACCGTGAAGAGGTCGAGCACCTTCGGCGGCAGCGCGCTCACCTCGATCTTCTCGAGGTCGTCGATGCTGCGCGCGGTGTGGAACGTCGAGAACGGGAGGACGACCTCCTCGGCGCCCATCTCGAAGTGCAGGCGCGCGAGCAGCTTCACGCCGCGCAGGAAGCGCCGGTGGTCGAGCGCGGTGATGTCGTAGCGCGGCACCGCCATGCCGAACGGGCCGCGCGTCACGCGGCCGGGGCGCGAGTCCTCGACCAGCACGCCGGTCAGCACCATCTGGTTGTAGCGGCGCATCAGCTCCCACGCGCGCGAGCCGCAATAAGGCAGGTGCACGCCGAGCGCGCCGGGCGGGATGAAGTTCTCCGCCATGAGGATGCCGTCGTCGCTGAACTCGCGCACCTGCGCGTACTGCGAGACGCCCTGCCACGCGCGCACCTCGAACGGATAGACCGCGAGCACCTTGGCGTTGGGGTGGCAGAGGAAATTCTTGCCGAGCTGACCGGACGGTCGGCCGAGCTTGTGACCGAGCAGCAGCGCGGGGGTCTGCACCGCGCCGGCCGCGACGACGACGGCGCGCGCGCGCACCACGACCTCGCGCGACGCGCGGCGCGTGCGAGGGTCGATCGCCTGGCCGACGACGCCGACGCAGCGCCCCTGCTCGATGAGCAGGCGGGTGACCTTGACCTCGGTGAGGCAGCGCGCGCCGCGGCGCATCGCGCGCGGCATCATCGACACGAGCGTCGACTGCTTGGCCCCCGTGGGGCAGCCGAACACGCAGTTGTTCGACCCGACGCACGCGTGCTGGTTGCGCGGGTTCACCGAGTGCTTCCACCCGAGCTTCTTCGCCCCGAGCGCCATGATGCGGTTGTCGTCGCCGACCGAGACGTCGAGCTGCGGCCCCGAGTGCACGAGCTGCTCGACCCTCTGAAACCGGGCCTCCATGCCCGCCGAGCCGAGCTCGGGCGCGCCCGTCGAGCGCTCCCAGCCGTCGAGCACGGCGACCGGCGCGCGGTACGACATGCCGCCGTTGAGCACCGTGCTGCCGCCGACGCAGCGCCCCTCGATGTAGGGGATGGGCGGGGTGCCGAGGATGACCGTGCCGCTCGCGTCGCGGAACAGGCGCGGGATCGTCTCGCTCGCGTAGGGGCTGAAGCTCGAGGTCGGGTGCCACGAGCCCTCCTCGACGAACACGACGTCGTAGCCCGCCTCGGCGAGCTCGGCGCCCGCGGTGGCGCCGCCGGCGCCCGTGCCGACGACGACGACGTCGCAGTCGAACGCGTGCTCGCGCGCGTAGTCTCCATGTTCGAAGATCATCGCGTCACCTCGCTGAACGGCCCGATGAGATCGGCGGGCGTCGTCTCGCCGCCGGCGACGATGCGCTCGCGCAGCGCGATGCGCCCTTGCATGAAGGGGATCGGCGCGTAGTCGAGCGCGGCGTGCACCTCGGGCTGGTCGTAGTAGGTGGACTGCACGACGCCGCGGACGCCGAGCGCGATGGTGCGCACGAGCGGCGAGCGGCTGGCCGAGAGGCCGTCGGCGACGGCCTCGGCGCGCGCGCGCGGCAGGCGCGAGAGGCGCGAGAAGGCGACGAAGCGCCAGATCGGCGCCCACTCGAGCAGGTGGATGGCGAGCACGAAGCCGAACGCGGTGAGGCGCGTCATGTAGGGCAGCAGCCCGAGCACGCTGCGCTCGACGAGGTCCTCGGCGTCGGCGAGCTGGGGAGCCGGCGGTGGGGGACAGAACACGAGGACGAGCGCGCGCAGCGCGCGTCGCGTCGCGGGGCCCATCTTCGCGGGGTCGGCGCGGATGAAGCCGTCGTCGGGGTGACGTTCGAGCGTGCTCGGACGCCCGTCGAGAACCACGGAGAGCTGTCGCATCGGTCGCTCCTCAGCGCAGAAAAAGCGCGCAGGCGGGGTTCGCGGTCACGTCGGCGCACTCGTAGCCGACGCGATCGAGGAACCCCTGAAACTCGGCGGCGTCGGCCGGCGGCACCTGGATGCCGACCAGCACGCGCCCGAACTCGGACCCGTGGTTGCGGTAGTGAAAGAGGCTGATGTTCCACGGGTGCTGCATGGCATCGAGAAAGTCGACGAGCGCGCCGGCGCGCTCGGGGAAGGTGAAGGCGTAGAGGCGCTCGTGGCGCGCGCCGCGGGCGCGGCCGCCGACCATGTGGCGGATGTGGTTCTTCGCCAGCTCGTCGTCGGTGAGGTCGAGCACCTCGTGGCCGTCGCCGAGCAGGCGGGCGATGAGGTCGTCGGCCTCGCGCTTCCCCTCGACGCGCACGCCGACGAAGACGTGCGCGCGCTCGTCGTCGGCGTAGCGGTAGTTGAACTCGGTGACGGCGCGGTCGCCGACGGTGCGGCAGAACGCGCGGAACGCCCCCGGTCGCTCGGGGATGGTGACGGCGAGCACCGCCTCGCGCCGCTCGCCGATCTCGGCGCGCTCGGAGACGTGGCGCAGGCTGTCGAAGTTGACGTTGGCGCCGCTCGCGACCGCCACCAGGTGCATGCCCTGGCGCGGCGCGGTCTCGGCCCACTTCTTCAGGCCCGCGAAGGCGAGCGCGCCGGCGGGCTCGAGCACCGCGCGGCGGTCCTCGAAGACGTCCTTGATGGCGGCGCAGATCTCGTCGTTGGAGACGACGATCGACTCGTCGACGACCTCGCGCGCGACGCGGAACGTCTCGTCGCCCACCCGTCGCACCGCGACGCCGTCGGCGAAGCGCCCCACGCGGGCGAGCGTGACGGGGCGACCCGCGGCGAGCGCCGCGCGCATCGACGCGGCGTCCTCGGGCTCGACGCCGATGACCCGCACCGAGTCGCCCGCGACGGCCTTGACCACCGCGCCGATGCCCGCGATGAGCCCTCCGCCGCCGACCGGCACGAAGATGGCGTCGACGGCGCCTGGGTGCTGGCGGAGGATCTCGAGCCCGACGGTGGCCTGGCCCGCGATGACGTCGGGGTCGTCGTAGGCGTGGACGAACACCTGCCCGCGCGCCTCGGCGAGCGCGCGCGCCTCGGCGTAGGCCGCGTCGTAGTCGTCGCCGTGCAGCACGACGGTGCCGCCGAGCGCGCGCACCGCGGCGACCTTGATGGACGGCGTCGTCTGCGGCATCACGATCGTCGCCGCGCCGCCGAGCGTGCGCGCCGCGAGCGCGACGCCCTGCGCGTGGTTGCCCGCCGACGCGCACACGACGCCGCGCGCGCGCGCCTCGGGCGAGAGCGCCGACATCTTCGCGTAGGCGCCGCGCAGCTTGAACGAGAAGACGGGCTGCAGGTCCTCGCGCTTGAGCCACACCTCGTGTCCGAGCCGCGCCGAGAGCGTCGGCGCGCGGTCGAGCGGCGTCTCGCGCGCCACGTCGTAGACACGCGCTCGAAGCGTGCGGCGCAGGTAGTCGTCGAGCACGGGCCGGGAGGTTAGCCCGAATGCGAGCGCTTGGCGCGGTGCGTCACGCGTCTCGCGCGAGGCGCACGATGGCGTCGCGCATGGCGCCCTGCACCTCGGGCTCCTCGCCGAGCGCGCCCGCGACCGCGAACGAGGCGTCGGGGTGGCGCCGGGCGGCCTCGTCGACCAGCGGCGCGACGTCCTTGGCGACGTGCCCGCCCCCCGAGAGGAACACGGGCACGACGCGGAAGCGGCGCGCCCCCTCGGCGTGCAGCGCGGCGACGGCCTCGGCGAACGACGGCGGCGCCATCTCGAGGAACGCGACCTGCACGCGCGACGGCGCGACGCGCGCGCGAAGATCGCGCTCGAGCGCGTGGAAGGGCTCGCGCCAACGCGCGTCGCGCGCGCCGTGGGCCAGGAGCACCACCGCGTCGAACGGCGCGCTCACGGCTGCGCCGCCCAGCTGTCGTGGTAGCCGAGCACCTCGAGGTTGCGCGCCTGCGCGGTGGGCAGCAGCGGCTCGAGCGTGTCGATCATGACCGCGAGCTCGTCGGTTCGCGTCGTGCCCACGCTGGCCTCGTACGCCCCCGGGTGCGGGCCGTGCGCGATGCCCGCGGGGTGCAGCGAGAGCGAGCCCGCGCCGACGCCGCGGCGGCTGGTGAAGTTGCCGCGCAGGTAGAGGATGACCTCGTCGCAGTCGACGCTCGTGTGCGGGTAGGGGCAGGGCACCGCCTGGGGGTGGAAGTCGACGACGCGCGGGACGAACGAGCAGACCAGCGCGCGGCTGCCGGCGAAGGTGGCGTGCACCGTCGGCGGCAGGTGCACCAGGCCCGTCTTGGGCTGGAACCTCTCGATGGGGAACGCGAAGGGGTAGACGAAGCCGTCCCAGCCGACGACGTCCATCGGGCAGCGCTCGAGCTCGTGCACCGACGCGCGCCCCCCCTTGACGACGAGCAGCTCGCGCGGGCCGTCGGGCACGCGGTCGAACGTGGCGATCGGGCCCTCGGGGCGCCGGAAATCACGGTGCGTGTAGGGCGCATCCATCTTCAGCTGGCCGACCGGGTTGCGGTACGCGTCGGGGATGGCCATGCCCTGCTTGGCCTCGAGCCCGAGCAGCCGCAGCGGCTGCTCGACGTGCCAGCGGTGCGGCAGCGAGCGCGGGATCCAGACGTAGTCGCCCGCCGCGACGTCGAGCCAGCCCGCGACCGACTCGATGCGCGCGCGCCCCTCGTGCACGAACCAGAGCTCGTCGCCGTCGCCGTTCGCGACGTAGACGTCGTCGGTCTGCGTGGGGCGCGCGAGCCAGAGCGTGCAGGTCGAGTTGAACAGGATGGGCGTGCGGTCCCAGGCGAGCATGCCGCCCGCGGGCACGTCGCCCGACTGGTAGAGCCTGCGGCGCAGCGGGTGCAGCGCCGCCTCGTCGAGCAGCGGCGCCGGCCACGCGCGCTCGCTCGCGCGAACGGCGCGCGTCTGCGTGACGGGGTGCAGGTGGTAGAAATACGAGAAGGGGCCGTCGAAGCCGCCGCGCGTGTGCATCTCCTCGTGGAGCATGCGGCCGTCGGGCCCGCGGAAGACGGTGTGGGGCTTGTCGGGGAGCACCCCGCGCGACTGTCGGTCGATCATGACGGATCTCGCTCGGCTCGGTCGATGACGGATCAGCCCGCCGGGCTCGTGGTGACGCTGGCGCGCTGCTCGCGCTCGATGCTCTCGAACAGCGCGCGGAAGTTGCCGTAGCCGAAGCCGCGATCCCCCTCGCGCTGGATGATCTCGTAGAAGAAGGGCCCCGCGCGCTCGTCGTCGTAGATGCTCGCGGCCTCGCGCAGGAAGATCTGCAGCATGTACTTGTCGTCGGCGCCGTCGACGAGGATCTCGAGCCGCTGCAGGTCGGCCAGCCCCTCGCGCACGTTGGTGATGCCGAGCTGCGCGAGGCGCTCGGGCATCGCGCGGTAGTAGGGCGCGGGCGTGGGGAGGAAGCCGACGCCGCGCCGCCGAAGCTCGTCGATGGTCGGCACGATGGCCGGCACGCTGAACGCCATGTGCTGGATGCCCGGCCCGTGGTTGTCCCACACGAACTTGCTGATCTGGCTCTGCCGAAGCTGCGGGCGCAGCGGCTCGTTGGTCGCGAACTTCACGCCCGACTCCGGGTCCCACATCACGATCGAGCGCAGCCCCGAGCCGTCGTCGCGCTCGCCCGCGACGTCGCGCGTGTGGAACGACACGCGCCAGAACTCCTCCATGCCGAGCACGTCGCGGTACCAGTCGACCGCCGGCTTCATCGTGAGCAGGTTCGAGGTCACGTGGTCGATCTCGCGGAAGCCGAACGCGTTCGACGGCGCGTCGTCCGCGGGGACGGCGTCGAAGCCCGGCGCGAACGCGGCGAAGTCGGTGCGCTCGACGAAGCGGAACGCGACGTCGCCGAGCGGGGTCGCGATCTCGAACGAGCGGTAGCGGCCGCCCGACGCGTCGCGCGCCTCGGTCGGGTCGGCGAGCACCGTCGCGCCGCGCGCCTCGAGCACGGACAGGGCGCGGTCGAGATCCGCGACGCGGAACGCGAGGCTCATCACGCCGTCGGGGTGGCGGCGCAGGTAGCGCGACGCCTTGCACGTCTGCCCGAGCGGCGTCGAGACGCACACGCGCACGTCGCCGGCGGCGTACACGCGCGAGGCCTGGCGGCTCTGCTGCGTCAGCGCCGCGCCCGAGCGCGCGATCTCGCGGAAGTCGAGCGTGCGCCGGTAGAAGACGTCGCTGCGCTCGAGGTTCTCGACGGCGAAGTGAAACGAGTCGTACCCGAGGATGCCGACGGATCCGGACGCCATGCTCGCCCTCTAGCAGGATCGCCGCGGCCCCGACACGGGCCTAAGCCGACGCTCCGGAGCACGGAGGCGCCGGGTGGCAGCGGGGATCGAGGATCTTACCACCAAGCGAGGCGCGTGTCGCCACGTTGACCTCGCGGCGCGACTGCCTAGAATCCGGCGGTCCAGGCACCTCGCTCGCGCCCGAACTCGGCGTGCTGGCGGGCCGCGGACCGCAAGGAGCCGGGCCGATGAGCAAGCGCACCAAGTACGTCTTCGTCACGGGGGGCGTCGTCTCGTCGATCGGCAAGGGGCTGGCCGCAGCGTCGGTCGGCGCGCTGATGGAGGCGCGCGGGCTGCGCGTGACCCACCTCAAGCTCGACCCGTACATCAACGTCGATCCCGGCACGATGTCGCCCTACCAGCACGGCGAGGTGTTCGTCACCGACGACGGCGCCGAGACCGACCTCGACCTCGGCCACTACGAGCGCTTCACCAACGCGCGCATGACGCGCCAGAGCAACTTCACGACGGGGCGCGTCTACGAGTCGGTCATCGCGCGCGAGCGACGCGGCGAGTACCTCGGCGCGACCGTGCAGGTCATCCCCCACGTCACCGACGAGATCAAGGCGCGCATCCGCGCCGGCGCCGACGACGCCGACCTCGCGATCGTCGAGGTCGGCGGCACGGTGGGCGACATCGAGTCGCTCCCCTTCCTCGAGGCCATCCGCCAGATGCGCGTCGAGCTCGGCTGGCAGGGCTCGGTGAGCATGCACGTCACGCTCGTGCCGCACATCCCGACCGCGGGCGAGCTCAAGACGAAGCCCACGCAGCACTCCGTCAAGGAGATGCGCGAGATCGGCATCCAGCCCGACGTGCTCGTGTGCCGCTGCGACCGCCCGCTGTCGCGCGCCCTGAAGGAGAAGATCTCGCTCTTCTCGAACGTGCCGGTCGAGAGCGTCATCGCCGCGCCCGACGTCTCGTGCATCTACGAGCTGCCGCTCGTGCTGCACGCCGAGGGCATCGACGAGCAGATCGCCGAGCGGCTCAACATCTGGTCGCGGCGACCGGACCTCTCGGCCTGGCACCGCATCGTCGAGCGCTTCACCAAGCCGACGCGCGGCGCGGTGAAGATCGGCGTCGTGGGCAAGTACGTGCACCTGCGCGACTCGTACAAGTCGCTGCACGAGTCGCTCGTGCACGGCGGGCTCGCCAACGACTGCCGCGTCGACCTCGAGTACATCGACTCCGAGGCGATCGAGCGCACCGGCCCCGAGGCCGCGCTCGCGGGCCTCGACGCCATCCTCGTGCCCGGCGGCTTCGGCGACCGCGGCACCGAGGGCAAGATCGCCACCATCCGCTGGGCGCGCGACAACAAGGTGCCCTTCTTCGGCATCTGCCTCGGCATGCAGCTGGCCGTCGTCGAGTTCGCGCGGCACGTCTGCGGGCTCACGGGCGCGAGCTCGACCGAGTTCGAGGCGGCCACGACCTACCCCGTCATCGATCTGATGGTCGATCAGCGCGAGGTGCGCGAGAAGGGGGGCACCATGCGCCTGGGCGCCTACCCCTGCGTGCTGTCGCCGGGCACCCTGGCCGCCGAGGCGTACGGCACCACCGAGATCAGCGAGCGCCACCGCCACCGCTACGAGGTCGAGAACCGCTTCCGCGATCAGCTCGTGTCCGCCGGGCTCGTGCTCTCGGGCACCTCGCCCGACAAGCGCCTCGTCGAGATGGTCGAGCTGAAGGACCACCCCTACTTCGTCGGCTGCCAGTTTCACCCCGAGTTCAAGAGCCGCCCGCTCGCGCCCCACCCGCTCTTCTCGCGCTTCGTGCGCGCCGCGCTCGAGCAGAAGGCGACGCGCGGGGCGAAGGCGAGCAAGCAGCCCGCCGCCGCCGAGACGAAGTCCTCCAGCGTCAACTGAAGAGCGCGCCGGTAAGGCCGGCGCATCGACGGATGCGAACGTCGGCTCGGCCGCGCGGCATCGAACGACGCGACGGCGTCCGTTGACAGGCGCGGAGCACCCCCCGTCTACTCGCTCGATGCTCGTTCGTCGCGCCCACGCTGCCCACGCTCTGCTGCTCGCCCTCGCCGCCGGAGGCTGCGGCGGCTCGGCCATCGACGAAGCGCTCGCGGCGCCCGACGACGCCGGCGCGGTCGATGCCGCGACCGACACCGCCCTCGACGCGAGCGCCGAGGGCAGCGCCGACGTCGCGGTCGACGTCGCGGTCGACGTCGCTGCCGACACCGCAGCCGAGGGCGCGGCCGACGCGGCGCCCGACGTCGCCGCCGACACGACCGCCGAGGCGGCGCCCGCGTGGGACGGCGGCTTCGGCGCGCCCATCCAGGCGACGAACGACCAGTGGACGTGGGTGCCCTTCAGCGACGCGTTCTGCGGCAACGGCTCGACGACGGGCCTCGGCGTGCAGCCGACGACGCGCTCGGACAAACTCCTCATCTACCTCGAGGGGGGCGGCGCCTGCTGGGACGCGCTCACCTGCAACATCCTCAACACCGCCTCCAACCTCAACGGCTACGGCGCGTCGAGCTTCGGCAGCGGGCCAGGCTCGGGCATCTTCAACCGCGCCGACACCGACAACCCCTTCCGCGACTACAGCTTCGTCTACGTGCCGTACTGCACCGGCGACGTGCACGCGGGCGACAACGTCGCGTCGTACGGCACGCGCCACGTCGGCTTCGCGAACATGACGGCGTTCCTCAAGCGCATCGCGCCGACGTTCGCCGCCTCGTCGCAGGTCGTGCTCAGCGGGTCGAGCGCGGGGGGCTTCGGCGCGCTGTGGAACTTCGTGCAGACCCAGCAGGCGTTCGGCGCGACGCACGTCGACCTCGTCGACGACTCGGGCCCGCCGCTGCGACCGCCGTACATGGGCATCTCGCTGCAGCAGACGTGGAACACCGTCTGGGGGCTCACCAAGACGATGCCGGCGCAGTGCCCGACGTGCAACACCACCGACGGCCTGCACAACCTCGTGCCGACCATCGCGGCGATGTACCCCGACCACCGCCTGGCGCTCATCAGCAGCCAGCAGGACCAGGTCATCAGCACCTTCTTCGGCATCGGCGGCCTGCAGATGCAGACCGGGCTCGACGACTTCGCCGACGTCGTGGCCGCCCCGCTCGCCAACTTCAAGGTCTTCTACGTGACCGGCTCGCACCACACCTGGCTCGGCGAGAACCCGGTCGGCAAGACGACGACCGCGGGCGTGACGCTCAGCGCGTTCCTGCGCCGCGAGGTGACGGGCGACGCCGCCTGGGCCTCCGTCCGTCCCTGACCCTCCGGGCGCGCCGAGGCGCGCCGAGCGGGGCGCCGAAGACGCGCGCATTCGCCGCTCGGCCCCCGTGATAAGGGCGCGGGCCATGAGCTGCCTGGTCATCGGCATCGCGGGGGGCACGGGCTCGGGCAAGACGACCGTCGCGCGCAGGGTCGTCGCGGCGCTGCCGCCGTCGGCCGTCGTGACGCTCGAGCACGACGCCTACTACCGCGACCGGCCCGACCTCACGCTCGAGCAGCGCTCGCAGCTCAACTTCGACCACCCCGGCTCGCTCGAGACCGAGCTGCTCGTGCACCACGTCGACCGGCTGCGCGCCGGCGAGACCATCGACGCGCCCGTCTACGACTTCGTCGAGCACCGCCGCCGCGCCGAGGCGCGCCGCGTCGAGCCGCGCGCCATCGTGGTGGTCGAGGGCATCCTCGTGTTCGTCGAGCCCGCGCTGCGCGCGCTGATGGACATCAAGGTCTTCGTCGACACCGACGCCGACATCCGCGTGTTTCGCCGCATCCGCCGCGACATCGAGCAGCGCGGACGCACCTTCGACTCGGTGCGCGACCAGTACTACCGGACGGTGCGCCCCATGCACCTCGAGTTCGTCGAGCCGTCGAAGCGCTGGGCCGATCTCATCGTGCCCGAGGGGGGCAACAACCAGGTGGCGCTCGACCTCATCATCAACAAGCTGCAGAGCGTCATCACCGCCTGAGCCTCGAGCGCACGCGCCACGCGGCGTCCGCTCGCGAGGGTCACCCCGCAGCGTCGGCGCGCGGCGCGAGCGAGAGCGGGCTCGCAGCGGCGGCGGGTGCAGCGGGGGCGCGCGCAGCGACGGGGCGCGCCTCGAGGACGTGGCGCGGCGGCGAGCGCAGGTCCCACACGACGCCCACGCTCGCGAGCAGGCGCAAGAGGTAGTAGCTAGCGTCGAGCTCCCACCAGAAGAAGCCCTGGTTGGCGCTGTTCGGGTAGTGGTGGTGGTTGTTGTGCCAGCCCTCGCCCATGGTGACGAGCGCGAGCCAGAGGTTGTTGCGGCTCGTGTCGTTCGTCTCGTAGCGGCGCGAGCCGAACACGTGCGAGAGCGAGTTGATGGTGAACGTGCCGTGCAGCAGCGCGCACGTCGAGACGACGTAGCCCCACAGGAAGCCGTCGAAGCCGCGCAGCAGGGCGGGCAGCGCCATCGCGATCGCCACGCCGATCCAGTGGTAGCGATCGACGAAGCGGATCTCGGGGTACTTCGCGAAATCGGGCACGAGATCGAGGCGCGTCTCCTCGTGCTCGGAGCTGAGCCACCAGCCCATGTGCGACCAGAAGAAGCCGCGCTGCTTGGGGCTGTGCACGTCCTTCGGGGTGTCCGACCAGCGGTGGTGGATGCGGTGCACCGCGCTCCACCAGAGCGGACCCTTCTGCGTCGCGCTCGTGCCGACCAGCGCGAGCACGAACTGGAAGGCGCGCGACGTCTTGAAGGCGCGGTGCGCGAAGTAGCGGTGGTAGCCTGCGGTGATCGCGAACATGCGCACGAAGTACGACCCCACCGCGAGCGCGACGAGCCCGACGTCGGCGCCGCGCACGAGGGCCCACACCGTGGCGGCGTGGATCAGCGTGATGCCGAGGACGTTGACCGGAGAGGCGAAGCGGGGCGCGCGGGCGGCGGAGTCGGACACGCCACGAAATCTAGCGAAGCCCGTTCGGCGTGGCCTCTCGGGCAGGTCATTTCTCCGTCATGGCGCGCCGCGCCTGCGCGCGCTCAGCCCTTGCCGACGACCTCGTCGAGGAAGCGCTGGAGCACGTCGGCCTCGGCGTCGAGCAGCTTGTGCGCCTCGCTGTGGATGAGCCGCTCGGCGAGCGCGCCGACGGGGCGCAGGAACATGGGGAGCCCCGTGATCTCGAGCGTGCCGGTCGTGCGCCGCTCGCAGCGACCTCCGACGTCGCGGAAGGTCATCGTGCCGCGGTTGATGAGGTGCGCGGCGACGCCGGCGACGGTGGGCACGTTCTTGAACTCGCAGCGGTGGGCGGCGAGATCGAACGTCGACTCCTCGACGAACGCCAGGTACTCCGGCGGCACCTTCTTCGGCCCCACGCTCTCGATGATGGGCTTGGGGCGGTAGCGCACGCGGCGCTCGACCTTGGTGCCGACCTCCTTGCGCTCGAGCACGACGGCCTCCTGCATCTTCGGGTGGTGCCCGAGCAGGAACGCCGGGAAGCGCTCGTCGAGCATGGCCTTCTCGACGACGTCGACGGGGGCGCGGAACGTGTGGGTGAACTCGAAGTGCATCGCTTCGCCCCTTAGCCGATCTCCGGGGCGTTCGCACGTTCGCGGTGACCCTCGCCCGGTTCGGGTAGTCTCGTCGCCATGCGCCTCTCGCCGAGCCTGGGACCGCTGTTCGCCGCCATCGTCGCCCTGGCCGCCGTGGCCACGACCGGCTGCGGGTCGTCCTCCGACGAGCCCGCCGCCGCAGCCGTGCCCCCCAATCCGTTCCAGGAGGTGGTCGACCGCGGGCTCGGCAAGTACGTCGGCAAGGCGAAGGTCGTGGCGACCGACGCGACCTCGCAGCCGGGCGTCGTCACCTACGAGTTCGACCCCGCGAGCGGGCCGCGCTGCCTGTCGGGCGACCCCTACCGCATGTCGGTGCGCGACCGCGGCTCGGACGACCTCTTCCTCTTCCTGCAAGGGGGCGGCGCGTGCTGGTCCACCTACTGCCTGGCCATCACCAAGGCGCCGCCGGGCATCCCGAAGCTCGACGTGCTCGACCCCGACAAGCCCACCAACCCGGTGCGCGACCTCACGACCGTCTACCTGCCCTACTGCGACGGTTCGATGTTCGCCGGCGACGCCGAGAGCGACTCCGACCACGACGGCAAGATCGACCGCTGGCAGCACGGCTTGCAGAACCTCTCGGCCGCCATCGACGTCGCCTACGCCGCCAAGGCCGCGCCGAGGCGCGTGGTGCTCGCCGGCTCGAGCGGCGGCGGCTACGGCACCATCCTCGCCGCGCTGCTGGTGCGGACGCGCTGGCCGTCGGCCGAGCTTCTGGTCATCGACGACGCGGGCATCGGCCTCGGCAAGCCTGGCGACGCGTCGTTCATCGACGCCATCGTGGACGAGCTCGCGATCCGGCCGCTGCTGCCCGCGTCGTGCCCCGACTGCACCGCCAACGGCCACATCACCCGCATGGTCGCCTGGGAGCTCGCGCACGACCCGAAGCTGCGCATCTCGGCGTTCAGCTCGTACGGCGATCAGGTCATCTCCGACGTGTTCCTCGGCATCGACGCCGCGACGTTCGAGCAGGCGCTGCGCGCGGAGACGGGCGCGCTGCACGACGCCACGCCCGATCGCTACCGGCGCTTCCTCGTCAAGGGGCGCATGCACACGACGCTGCTCGGCACCATCGACGGCATCATCGGCACCGATTTCACCGCCGTGAAGCTGCCGCCCGGAGCCGCCGCGAAGCTCGCCGGCCTGCAGATCGGCTCCATCGACGGCACCATGGTCGGCGGCGTCTCGGTCGCCACCTGGGTCGGCGCGATGCTCCGCGGCGAGCCCGCGTGGGACGACCGCCTGGAGTGACCGCAGCCGCGCGGTTGAGCCGCGGGGCGTTGCGTACCAAGCTCTGCCGCCCATGCTGCTCCTCGATGCCTTGCAGCGCGAACACGTCCGCATCGAGGCGACGCTCGGCGCGATGCGCACCTACGTCGCGCGGCGCGCGCGCGGCGAGGCCCCCCGCGCGGACGCAGCGCGCTTCGTGCGCTTCTTCCGCCTCTACGCCGACCGCTTCCACCACGCGCGCGAGGAGGGCGTCCTGTTCGAGGCGCTCGCGCGCGAGCTCGAGCTGCCCACCTCCCGCGGCCCCATCTTCGTGCTCGGCGAGGACCACCGCCGCATGCGCGCGATGCTCTCCGAGCTCGAGGGCCTGCTCGACGGCGAGCTCGACCCGCCGGGCGCCGAGCGCGCGAGCGCGCTGTTCGCGGCCTACGGCCACGCGCTCTCGCTGCACATCGACGCCGAGAACTCGGTGCTGTTTCCCGAGAGCGCCACGAGGCTCGTCGCCGCCGGGGTGCTCGAGCTGCCCGACCGCGGGCCCACCGACGACGAGGCCGCCGCCGCCGACGACGGCGACGCGCTCGCCGCGGTCTACCCGCCGTCGTTCGACCCCGCGATCGTGCGCGGCGAGGGGTGCGTCATCTGCCCGAACTTCGGCGCACCGTGCGAG
>CAITLX010000335.1 GCA_903893335.1 uncultured delta proteobacterium
AGCCCGCGAGCCCGAGCGGTCGCGCGCCGAGCGCCGCGAGCGCGCGCGCCTCGCCCCGCTCGACCGAGCGCAGCGCCGCCCACGACCAGCCGAGCGGGGGGCCCGCGAGCAGCGCCGTCTCGCACGCGACCGCGAGCAACCCGCGAGCGAAGGGCCAGGCCGTGCGCCACGCGACCTGCGGCGAGAGCAGCCAGGGCACGAGCCGGACCCCTCCGGCGGCCACCGCGAGCAGCAGCACCAGCCCGGCCGCCACGGCCGTGGACGCGAGCGCGCGGCGCGCCAGCGGGGCGTGGGGGGCGAAGAGCACGGCGCGAGCCTACCCCACTCCTCGACCGCGCCCCTTGGGTCCACCCGCGCGAGCGTGTTAGGCTCCTCGGCCTACATGTTTCCGGGAGCGGGTATGGGTCGATCGCGCCTCGTTTCTTCCACCGTCGGCGCCGCTGTTGCGGTCGCCGTGCTCGTCGGCTCGCGCGGCGCCTCTGCCGACGAGGTGCAGCCCACCGGCAAGGGCATCGCCGGCGGCGCGCTGCTCGGCGCCGAGGTCGTCATCCTGGGCGAGGCCGCCATCGGCGCGCGCTCGGCCTGGTGGTACGCGCTCGGCCTGGCGGCAGGCGGCGGCGGAGGCGGCTACCTCGGCTGGCGCATCGAGCAAGGCGGCGACGGCAAGACGTCGCTCTACATGCTCGCGGGCGGGATGGCGCTCGTCATCCCCACGACCGTGGCGATGCTCCAGGCCACCTCGTACCACCCGCCGGACGACTACACCGAGGACCGCCCGTCCACGGCGTTCCCCGACGCCGACCCGGTGCGCGCGACCCCGGGGGCCGTCCCCGCCGCCGCTCCGCCCGCGCCGACCTCCTCGCTCCACATGCACTGGTCGAGCCCCTCGCGCCCCGTGGCGCTCGGCCTCGTCGATGTCGCCTCGACCGGCGCGCTCTCGCTGTCGGTGCCGGCCGTCGAGGTCCGCCCCCTCTACACCCAGGTCGAGCAGCAGCAGTTCGGCGTCGCGCAAGCCGCCGAGGTCCGTATGCCGGTCGTCGCGGGCACGTTCTAAGCAAAGCCCCCAAGGTCAGCGACCAGGCGAGATCTACGCGAATGGAACAAGCGGTTCAGAAGGCGACGCGCACGAGCACCGACACGATGCTCGGCAAGGTGGTGGCAGGTCGTTACCGGCTCGAAGCACGCCTCGGCGAGGGAGGCATGGGCGTCGTCTACCGAGCGCGCCACGTCCTCATCGACCGCGTCGTCGCGCTCAAGCTCATCCGCCCCGACCTGCGCAGCGAGACGCACCTGCGCGCGTGGATGCTGCGCGAGGCGCGCGCGGCCAACCGCGTCGATCACGCGCACATCATCGACATCCACGACATCGGCGAGACCGAGGACGGCGAGCTGTACCTCGTCATGGAGTACCTCGTCGGCACCGCGCTCTCGAGCGAGCTCGCGCGCGGCCCGATGCCCCTCTCGCGCGCCGTCGACATCCTCGAGCAGATGTGCGCGGCGCTCGCGCGCGCGCATGACCTCGGGGTCATCCACCGCGACCTCAAGAGCGACAACATCCTGCTGACCACGCGCGGTGGCCGCAAAGACTTCGTCAAGATCCTCGACTTCGGCCTCGCCGCGCTCGCGCGCGACCCGCGCCTCGCGCCCAAGGGCGCCGTCTTCGGCACGCCCGAGTACATGTCGCCCGAGCAGGCGCGCGGCGAGGACGCCGTGCCGCACTCCGACCTCTACGCGCTCGGGGTGCTCTTCTTCGAGATGCTCACCGGTCAGCTGCCGTTCCGCTCGACCGACCGCGAGACGCTGCTCGAGCTGCAGCGCACCGCGCCGCCGCCGAAGCCGCGCACGCTCAAGCCCGACGTCAACCCGCAGGCCGAGACGATCGTCCTTCGCCTGCTCGAGAAGGACGCCCGCAAGCGCTTCCAGGACGCCCACCATCTCCAGGAAGAGCTCAAGTCGCTGCAGCGCTCGCTGCCCGCCCAGCAGTGGGACGTCTCCGCCGGCGAGACGCCGGCCGCCGCGCCCCCGCCTCCCCCGCCGCAGTCGCCGGGCGTCATCGAGTGGGCGAGCCGCGCCGCGCTCTTCTCGCGCATGGTCTCGCGCGCCTACCCCGGCGCCAACGCGCCCGCCGAGATCGTCACCGCCGTCGCGCAGGCGTGGGACCTCGCCGCGCGCGCCAACCGGCTCGAGGGCGAGGTGTCGACCCACACGCGCAAGCTCGAGGCGCTCGAGCGCCGCGGACGCGCGCTGCGCGCCGAGATCGGCCGCAAGGTCGAGGAGCTCGCGCACGAGGAGTCGCGCGTCCTGCGCGAGGGCGCGGCGTTCCAGGAGGAGGCCGAGAAGGTCCGCCAGGAGCTCGCCACCGCCGAGCGCACGCTGGCCGGCGCGCGCGCAAACGCCGACGCGGCCGAGCGCGCGGGCCAGGCGACGCGCGCCGTCTTCGAGCGCGTGGGCGCCGCCGAGGCGACCGTCACCGGCAAGCACGAGTGGCTCGAGAACCGCGAGGGCAAGGCGAGCGCGCGCGCGGCGACCGCCCGCGATCTTCGCCGCCAGATCGACGAGCTGCGCGCGCAGCTCTCGCGCTACGCCGAGGCCCTCGAGGAGGACCTCGCCTCGGGGCGCGAGAAGGTCGCGACCCGCACGCGCGAGGGCCTGCAGTTCGAGAAGGGCTTCACCGACGTGAGCACCACGCTCGTCGCGCACCTCAAGGGCAAGCCCGAGTGCCGCGATCTGCTCGCCGAGCTGACCGGCCCGGTCAACGGCGGCCCCTCCGCCCCCACGCGCTCCGGCGGGCCGTTCCAACCTTAGAAAGGCGAACGGGCCGCGGCGGTCAGTCGACCGCGAGCACGATCTTGCCGAAGGCGCGCCGCGCCTCGAGCGCCTCGTGCGCCTCGCGCGCGCTCCAGAGCGGCACCACGCGATCGACGACGGGGCGAATGGCGCCCGACGCGAGGTGGGGCAGCGCCGCGAGCAGGTCGGCCTTCGAGCCCATCGTCGAGCCGAGCACCTCGATCTGCCGGAAGAAGATCTGGCGCAGGTCGATCTTCGGCGAGAAGCCCGCGGTCGCGCCGCAGGTCACGATGCGTCCGCCCCACGCCGTCGCGAGCACGCTCTTCTCGAACACCTCGCCGCCGACGTGGTCGAGCACCGCGTCCACCCCGCGGCGGCCGGTGATCTCCTTGCAGCGCGCGACGAAGTCCTCGTCGCGGTAGTTGACGACGTGGTCGGCGCCGAGCGCGCGCGCCTTGTCCTTCTTGTCGTCCGAGCCGACGGTGGCGATGACCTCGGCGCCGAAGAGCTTGGCGATCTGGATGGCGATGCTCGAGACGCCGCTGCCCGCCGCGTGCACGAGCACGACCTGCCCGGGCGCGACGCGCGCCTTCTTCACGACCATCTGCCACGCGGTGAGCGTGCAGAGCGGCAGCGCCGCGGCTGCCTCGAACGCGAGCGCCGCGGGCATCGGGATGAGGTTCACGTCGGGCACGACGACGTGCGTCGCGTAGCCCCCCTGCGTGCTCTCGCCGAGGATGTGGTAGCCGCGGCAGAGGTTGTCGGTGCCGCCGAGGCACGCGGCGCACACGCCGCACGAGAGCGCAGGCTGGAGCATCACGCGGTCGCCCGGCTTGGCGCCGCGCGCGCCCGCGCCGAGCGACTCGACCTCGCCCACGATGTCGCACCCGAGGCGGTGCGGGTACTCGAGTTTGAGGTTGGGCAGACCGCGGCGGACCCACAGGTCCATGTGGTTCATCGCGACGGCGCGCACCCGCACGCGCACCTCGCGCGGCCCGGGGTCGGGCAGGTCGATCGTCTCTCGCTCGAGGACCTCGGGGCCGCCGTGGCGGCGCAACACCATCGCGTCGACGCGCATGGTCGCCGCTTACCACGGGGAGGGACGAGGGTCAGGCGGGGGCGGTCGCGCGAACGCGCGCGCTGCACTACCTCCGCGAATTCGGGCCGTCCCTACCCGGGCGTCGTGCACGAGGCGACGCTCCCGTTGCAGACGTTGGTCGTCCCGCTGCACGCGCTCGTGCTCCAGTCGAAGCTCCCCGACAGGCTGGCCGTCGTAGCGCCGCTCGCAGGCGTGATGGTCAGATGCTCCGACGTGTACGTGAGCGCGTAGCCGCCCGCGAGAGGAGCCGGGACGACGGTCGTCCATGTGACGTCGACCTGCGCCCCCTGCATCGTGAGGACGCCCTCGTACCTCGACTCGGGGTAGACGCTGTTGGTCATCGTGAACGCGCAGCTTGGGGCGGTCTGCGTGAACGTGTAGGTCGCGGCGGTCTTGCGGCCGACCGAGACGGCGCAGTCGGGAGCGCTCACGATCTGGGTGGTGACGGCGTACGCGCCGGCGACGCTGACGCAGTCGTGGGTGTCACCACCCGCGTCGTGCCCGGCGTCGGCACCGGCGGCGCCGCCGCTGCCCGCGCCGTCGCTGCTCCCTCCACACCCCAGCGCGCTCGCCAAGCACAGGACGCACGGCACCACTCTCGCGATCATCTCGGCATCCACCCTTTCGACGCGATGCTCCGCTCCACGTTGCCCGAGCCCGAGCAGCCTGGCGTCTCCCACCATGTAAGAACGCCCGAACGCCTGCGCCAGCGGGGGGGGCGCACAGGGTGCCGTGGCCGCCGAGTCACGCGGCGCGCGAGCCGCGCGAGCTCAGATCTCGCCCCCGCCGCCTCAGGCGCCGGGATACGCGCGCAGGAGCAGGGCGGCGACGGCGTCCCGGTCGCGGTGCGACACGAGGAGGCGCAGGGGCTCCTTCGCCAGCGGCGAATGGACCACAATCTGATCGAATGACTGGTTGACGACGCGGCGCACCTCGACGCGCGTGACCTGACGGCGCTCGGTGACCAGGATCCGGTACAGCTGCGTCTGCTCGGGTGCGCGGTGCTGGCGCCACACCGCGAGCCCGATCAGCGCGAGCGCCACGCCGACGCCGCCGGCGAGCCACGTCGTGTCGGTGGGCGGCTCGGCGAAGCCGCGGTCGTGCCACTCGAGGAGCGCGACCAGGAGCGCGAGCGGCGCCGCGGCGACGAGCGCGATGCCCGTCTTGCGAAAGGGCGAGATCTGCTCGTCGACGAACCGACGCAGCAGCCGGAGGTCCGTCTCGTCGAGCGGGCGGTCAGCGGGCATACGGCGAAGGGCCCGGAGGCGGCGCGCGTCGGTCGGGCACCGGAACGACCGTCGCCTGCGGCGCGATGCGCGTGAAGAGGGCGACCGCCTGCTCGGCGGTGCCGTGGAAGACGACCGTCGACGGCTTGCCCTGACCGACGCCCACGACCACGTGCACGAAGGGGCGGTTCAGGAAGCGCACGAACTGGAGCGTCTGGATCGACGACGCACCGGTGGTGAGCAGCGCGTAGTGCGGCGCGCCCCTGGCGTTGCGCCCCTTGACGAAGAGCACCACCCCCGCGACGCCCACCGCGACGAGCACGGCAGCCGCGATCCAGGCGGCCGCGTGGAGCTCGTTGCCGCCGCTCATCCGCCGCAGCTCGTCGTTCACGATCGCCAGCGCCGGCAACCACCCGAACGCGACCAGCGTGAGGCCGATGCTCCGCTTGCCGACGAGGTTCTTGTAGACGACCTGCTCGAGGATCGCGTGGTCCGACGCCGCCATGACCGCAGTCTAAGGCAGATCGGACGGCTCGCGCAGCCGACGAACCGCTACGCGCAGACGCAGTTGACGACGCGGCCGCTCGCGTAGCCGCACGAGCCCGACGCGGCGCACGGGTTGGCGGGGAAGCAGCCACACGACAGGCCGGCGGCGCAGCCTGCAGGCGCATCGACGCAGAAGGGCGCAGGCGGCGTGCACGGGTCGCCCTGGCAGCCAGGGCCCGCGCTGCCCGCGCAGGCCGAGACCTCGTGGAACCCGCCGGGGCACGCGCCGGCGTCGTCGCGCGGGATGCACGGGGGCGCGGCGCCGCCGCAGCAGGGCTCGACGCAGACCTGCGTCGCGCCGCAGGTGACCGTGCCGCACGCGAAGGGCGCGTCGGAGGGAGCGTCGCCGACGACGCCGTCGTCTGCCGCGTCGGGCGCGTCGGAGGTCGCGTCGGGCGCCGCCTCGCTCGCGACGTCGGGCGCGGCGTCGGCCCCACCTGCGCCGTCGGCGACGGGGTCGGACGAGGTGCAGCCCCACGCCGAGAGCGCGACGGAGGCGAGGAGGGCGAGGCTGCGCATGG
>CAITLX010000336.1 GCA_903893335.1 uncultured delta proteobacterium
CGCCTCGGCGAGGAGCGCACCGCGATGCGCGCAGCCGCGAGCGTGGCCAACAAGGAGCGCGACGCGGCGCGCGCCGTGGCCGCCATGATGGAGTCCACGTCCGAGGAGTCCGAGGCGCGGGTCAAGCGCCTCGAGGCCCAGGTCGCCGACCTGAGCGCCGAGCTGCGCCGCACCCAGGGGCTGCGCGCGGCCCGCATCACCGGCACCTACGCCGCCGTCCGCGAGGACAACCACGTCGATCTCGTCACGGTGCCCAGCATGGACATCCGCACCGCGGAGACGACGCCTCCGTCCGCGCCGCGCGCTCGCAGGACGGCGCAGTGACGGCGCGCACGGTGCTCGTCGTCGAGCCCGCCGGCCGCGGGCGCGACGTGCTGCTCGACGCGCTGCGCGCCGAGGGCGTCGCGGCCCACGCCGCCGACGACGCCATCGCAGCGATCACGCTGATGCCCGAGCTGAACCCCGACGTCGTGGTCGTCGGCCACGACGTCGGCGCGCTCGGCGCCGAGGGCACGTGCGGCGTGCTGCGCCACGCGTCGCCGACCGTCGCCACGCTCTTGCTGCTCGACGTCGGCGAGCACGCGAGCGGTGAGCCGGACGCCGTCGTCTACCGCAGCGGCTCGGTCGGCGCGATGGCGCGCGCCATCGTCGCCGCACGCCGCCGCCCCGACGCCATCGCGGTCGAGGAGACGCCCGAGCCCCCCGCGTCCTCGAGGCGGCACACCGAGCCCCCCGCCGCGATCGACGCGCGCCTCGAGAGCATCGAGGCCCACGTGACGCACGGCGAGTGGGCCGACGTCGCGCGCGAGGTCGCCGCGTGCGGCCCCGAGGACGCCCTGCCCCCGAAGCTCGCGCTCCTCTACGCCGTCGCGCGCAAGGAGACCCCCGGCGCCGATGACAAGGGGGACGCCGACGCGCTCGCCATCCGGGCCCTCGCCAGCCTGCTCGGCATGCCCGAGAGCAGCGCCATCGCCATCGCGCTCGGCAAGCGCCTGGTGCGCCGCCCCCCCGCGGCGCGCCGCGAGGCGCCGCCGCCGCGCACCTCCGCGCTGCTCATCGCCGCCGCGTTCGCGGTCGGCATCGCGTGCGGCTACATGTTCTTCCTGCGCGGCCTCGTGCACGGCTGACGCGCGACCTCGACGCGCGTCGGACGACGCCGGCCTCGGCCACCGAGCGTCCAGGTGACGCGCTGTCGGTAGACGGGAGTCAGGCGAGCGGCGTCGGGGGCCGCACGGCGGCCAGCGGAGCGCGCTTGGACAGGAAGTCGATGAGGTCGATCTTCGTCACGATGCCGACGAGCGTCTCGCCCTCGGTCACGATCGCGATCTTCGCGTCCGACAGCACGCTCTGCAGCAGCTCGATCTTCGTCGACGGCGTGACGGTCGCGTAGTCGCTCTCGACGAGCGTCGCGATGGGCGAGTCGAGCGTGCCCTCGCCCGACACGAGGTGCCGCAGGAGATCGACCTCGTGCACGATGCCGCGCAGCTTGCCGCCGTCGAGCACCGGAAGCTGGCTGATGCCGAGCGACTTCAGTGAGCCGACGACGTCGCGCACGCTGTCCGAGGGGTGCGCGGTGACGATGTGCGAGGGCTTGCCCGCCAGCAGATCGCGGACGGTGCCGAGCCCCGAGGTCTCGTCGAGGAAGCCATTTTCGCGCATCCACTCGTCGTTGAAGATCTTCGACAGGTACTTCTGCGCGCTGTCGGGCAGGAGCACGAGGATGTTCTGCTTCTTGCCCGAGGCCTCGGCGTACTTGATGGCGCCCGCGACGGCGGCACCGCCCGAGCCTCCGACGTAGAGCCCCTCGAGGCGCACCAGATCGCGCGTCATGAGGAAGCACTCCTTGTCGTCGACGCGCACGATGTCGTCGATGATCTTGAGGTTCATCGTCGAGGGGAAGAAGTCCTCGCCGATGCCCTCGACCTTGTAGGTGAAGGGCTTGGTGATGCGCCCGCTCTTGACGAAGTCGTAATAGAGCGAGCCCACCGGATCGACGCCGAGGATCGTGGTGTCGGGGCGCTTCTCCTTCAGGTACTTGCCGACGCCGCTGATGGTGCCGCCGGTGCCCATGCCCGCGGCGAACACGTCGCACTCGCCGAGCGTCTGCTCCCAGATCTCGGGGCCCGTCGAGAGGTAGTGCGCCTCGGGGTTGGCGGGGTTGTGGTACTGATTGGCATAGAAGCAATTGGTGCTCTCGGCCGCGATGCGCTTGGCTACCTGGTAATAGCTGCGCGGGTCGTCCGGCTCGACGGCGGTGGGGCACACGACGACGCGGGCGCCGAACGCGCGCAGGCTCGAGATCTTCTCCTGCGACATCTTGTCGGGCATGACGAAGACGCAGGTGTAGCCGTGGATGGCCGCCTGGAGCGCCAGCGCCGCGCCGGTGTTGCCGCTCGTCGCCTCGACGATGGTGCCGCCCGGCGTCAGGCCCGCCTGCTCGGCGCGGCGCAGCATGTTCGACGCGACGCGGTCCTTGTGGCTGCCGCCGGGGTTCAAGTACTCGCACTTGACGTAGATGTCCGCGGCCAGGCCTTGGCCGATGCGCTGCAGCTTGACGATCGGCGTGTGGCCGACGGCCTCGGTGATGTTCGCGAGCGCACCCTTCATCATGGCTTCCCAGGCTCCCTTCGAGCCGGCGACGTTACTCCCCCCCGCGTGGGCGCGCGAGGGGCTCGCGCGGTCACTCGCCCCAGCGCGCGACGACGCCGAACGGCGCGACGCCGGGCGCGCCGAGCGCGAGGTAGTTGCCGCCGACCGCCAGCGCGTCGCCGCGCGCGTCGACCCACGCGGCGTGGTAGTCGCCGCGCGCGGGGGGCTCTTCGGTGCCGTCGTGCCAGCGCCCGCTCGCGTCGCGCAGCCAGCGCTGGTGGCGCTCGCCCGCCAGCAGCGTCGTGCCGTCGGGCCCGAGCGAGACGCCGCTCACGAGCCCCTCGAGCGTCGGCGGCGCGCCCTCGGCGCGTGCCCACGCCGTGCCCGACCAGGCGAGCACCGTCGCCGGCGCCCCCCCCACGGCCCACACCTCGCGCGGCGAGCGCCCCGACACCGTGAAGAGATCGGCGTGCGTGCCCGTCGCCACCTCGGACCACGCCTGCCCGTCGAAATGCAGCGCGAGGCCCCCCTGCCCGACGACGTGCACGTCGTCGGCGGCGGCCCCCCACACCTTGTAGTAGGTGGCGCCGAGCGTGCGCGGCGGCGCGACGCGCGACCACGCGTGGCCGTCCCAGCGCAGCAGCACGTCGTCGTCGCCCGCGCCCGTGGGCGTGCCCCCGACGGCCCACGCGGCGTCGGGCCCCTCCTCCCACACGCCATAGAGCGTGGCATCGGTGCCGGTCGCGACGCGCGTCCACACCCCGCCCGCGAGCCGCAGCGCGACGCCGCGCTCACCGACCGCCCACGCGTCGTCGGCCGAGACGCCGTGGATCCACCAGAGCGTCTCGGAGAGGCCCGTCTCGACCTCGTCGAGCCGACCGCCGACGCGGTGCAGGAGCAGCGCGCCGCGCCCGCTCGCGAGCCCGCCGCCGCCGATCCAGGCGTCGTCGGGCGACGAGCCCCACACCGTGAGCGCGGGGCGATCGAGGTCGTCGCGCAGCGACGTCCAGCGCCGCTCGGTCGCAGGAGCGGGGTCGTCGGCCGCGGGGCTACACGCGGGCATCGCGAGCGCCGCGAGCAGGGCGAAGGCGTCAATCGGCCGCGGCATCGGGGCTCCCTCCGTCGACGACCTCGAGCCACCCGCCGTCGAGCGGGTCGGCGCAGCGGCCGAGCGCGTAGCCCTCGCTGCACTCGCAGCGGCAGAGCGCGCGATCGTAGGGCTCGGTCTGCTCGCAGCGCGGCACGATCGAGCGCGTCGCGTGCGCCGTGCGGCCGGCGCGATCGACGATCCGCACCTCGAGGTCGTACGGCAGGTCGACGAGCGTCTCGTTCGGCGGGTAGTCGGGGCACATCGGCACGTTGGCGAAGTTCGAGATGTCGTCGAGCTCGGCCTCGGCCCACCCGCCGTCGGCGACCGAGAGCGTGACGGTGCGCTCCTCCTCGGCCGCGATGAAGCCGGTGCGGGGGCTGCGCACGGTGGCCTTGAGCTTCACGCCGCACGGGTCGAGGTTGGTCGCGCGCGCGGCGACGAAGCTCACGTGCCCCCCCTGCGGCGGCGTCGCGAGCGGCAAGGCGCCCCCCTCGCCGAGCTCGACGAAGCCCCCGTCCACGGCGACCCCGGGCACCAGCTCCGGCGACCCCGCGTCGGAGCCGACGAACGCGAGCTTGCAGGTCGCGCCCACGCGCCCCTCGACAGCCTCCGGCGAGCTGCACCCCACGAGGGCTGCCAGCACCGAGGCGGAGACGAGCGAGCGCGCGAAGGGGCGGCCTAGAAGCAATTGATGTCAGCCTGCTTTGGATAATAGTAAATGAACGCGTTGCAATGCTCGTTCTGGTCGACGTGCGGGCCGAACGTGTAGCAGCACTCGTCGCCCGGCTTGCCGCCGTCGGGCACGCCGCCGTCCGGGTTGGCGCAAGCCGTCGGCGGCGCCGTGAAGGCGCACGAGTACGAGACGCCGCCGTTGGGGCCGAGGGCGATGTGCGCGTCGCGCACGAACGGCGGGTCGTCCCACTGCGTGCTCGTGTAGAAGGGCTCGCTCGCCGCGCCGCTGACGGCGTCCCAGGTCGAGATCGTGAACTTGGTGCCGCGGCTGTGGAAATGCCCATTGGCGCCGACGATCGTGAGGTCGGAGCGGGCGAACTTGCACGTCGCCGTGAACGTCTTGTCCACGTCGCCGGGGCAGATCTTGATGTTCTGGTTGGTGGTGAACACCGTGCCGAGCTCGGCCGTCACCTTGGCGGGGTCGGCCTTCCAGAAGTTGACCAGCGCGCGCCCCGCCCCCGGCGTCGTCTGCGTGGTCGCGTTCACGTAATGCGATTGCAGCATGAGCAGCTCGTGCGCCTTGAACTTGTGCGCGACGCCCTCGGGCAGCTTCCAGTCGATGACGTTGTTGCCCGCCTCGCTCTGCTGCGAGTTGATGACCAGCGCCCAGTCCGACCAGTTGCCGCTCTTCCAGCACTCGCCCCCCTCGACGATGGTGCCGTCCTTGGCGCCCACGCCGAGGTTCTTGACGGTGTTCACGCGGAACACGTTGAAGTGGTGGCTGCCGGGCTCCTGCGCGAGCGTCACGCGATCGACGAAGAGCTCCCCGTCGCTCGGCACCTCGAAGAAGTAGCAATTCTGCACCTCCGAGCCGGGCGCGACCGCGAACGTCGGCGTGCCGAGCTGGAAGCCCTGCCCCGAGGGGGGCGGCGCGAGCAGCTCGGTGGCGGGAGGGGCCGGCGCGTCGTCGTCGCGCGCGCACGAGGCGACGAGGGGCGCGACGAGCGCGAAGCAGACGGCGAGCGAGCAGACGGTGCGGACGGAGCGGTTCGACATGCTGGATTCCCCCAATGCCCCGAAGGGTGCCGCGCGCGAAGCGGGGCGCACCATCGGCCGGAGGGCCACGAGGCTAGCCGCTCGCGCCGCTGCGGGGAACCGCCCACGCGCGGCGCAGCGCGTCAGACGAGCGTCACCAGGACGCTCTTGAGGTGGCACTCGGCGCCGAACGGCATGGGAAAATCGATCGGATCGGGGAGATCCTTCACCTGCTTGGCCTCGCGCTGCGCGTCGCGCGCGGCCTCGTGCAGCCACCTGCGGAGCTTCGCGCGCACGACGCCCCGGTGGTTGGTGCAGGCCAGCAGCCGCCCGCCGGGCGCGACGACGCGCAGCGCCTGGGCGGCGAGCGCCCGGTAGTCGCTCGAGGCCGAGAAGCGCGACGATTTCGTCGTGGCGAAGCTCGGCGGGTCGAGCACCACGAGGTCGAACCTCTCGGCGCGCCGCGCCGCGTGCTCGAGCCAGCCGATCGCGTCGGCCGCGACGAAGGCGTGGCGCGCGTCGCCGCCGAGCCCGGCGAGGGCGAGGTTGTCGCGCCCCCAGTCGAGCACGGCGGGCGTCGCGTCGACGCTCATGGTCGAGGCCGCGCCTGCCTTCGCCGCCACGACGCTGAAGGCGCAGGTGTACGCGAAGAGGTTGAGCACACGCGCGCCGGGGGCGAGCGACGCGACGCGGCGGCGGTTGGCGCGCTGGTCGAGGAAGAGCCCCGTCTTCAGGCCATCGCCGAGCCGCACCCAGTAGCGCACGCCTGCCTCGCTGACCTCGAAGCGCTCGGGCGCGCTCTCGCCGCGCACGGCCCGAGGAGGCGAGAGCTCGAGCGCGCGCGGGTCGGCGACGCGGCTCGCGTTCTTCGGGTGCGACACGACGTAGACGCCGCGCGGCCCGAGGCGCATCGCGGCGTCGAGCAGCCGCTCGCGCGCGCTCTCGGCCTCGGGCGTCCAGAGGTGCACGAGCAGCCAGTCGCCGTAGCGATCGATGGCCGCGCCCGGGATGGCGTCGGCCTCGTCGTGCGCGAGGCGGAACGCGTCGGTGTCGGTCGAGGTGCCGAGCTGCCAGCGCGCGTCGGCCGCCGCCGCGAGCGCGCGGTCGAGCGCGCCGTCGTCGCCGAGCGCCGACGCTCCGCCCCCCTCGCGCCAGGTCGTCAGCTCGGGCGGCACGGGCGCCGCGAGGCGCATCGGGCGCCGCGTGCCCGGGTGCGGCAGCTCGAGCG
>CAITLX010000337.1 GCA_903893335.1 uncultured delta proteobacterium
GCATCGAGCGCGAGATCGCCGACGCCGAGGCGCACATCGAGCGCGTCACGGGCAAGCGCCCGCGCGGCTTCCGCGGGCCCGGCTTCAGCCTGAGCCAGGACACCCTCGAGGTGCTCGCCGAGCGCGATTACCTCTACGACGCCTCGACGTTCCCGACCTTCCTCGGGCCGATCGCGCGCGCCTACTACTTCTTCCAGACGCCCCCGCTCGACGACGCCGAGAAGGAGAAGCGCAAGCTGCTGTTCGGCAAGGCGAGCGACGGCCTGCAACCGCTCGCTCCGTACACCTGGGAGCTGCCCGGGCGACCGCTGCTCGAGATCCCGGTGACGACGATGCCGGTCACGCGCGCGCCCATCCACATGAGCTACGTCATCTACCTCGCGCTGCGCTCGCGCGCGGTCGCCCGCGCCTACCTCGCGTCGGCCATGGCGCTCTGCCGCGCGCGCGGCGTCGAGCCCTCGTACCTGCTGCACCCGCTCGATTTCCTCGGCGGCGACGAGGTCAAGGAGCTCGCCTTCTTCCCCGGCATGGGGGCCACCACGCGCTGGAAGCACGAGGTGTTCGCCGACGTCATCGGCGCGATCCAGGGCTCGTTCCAGACGGTGACGATGGAAGAGCACGCCGAGGAGCTCCTCGCCTCGGCGCGGCTCGGCCGGAGGCGCTTTGGCTGAGCCGCTCCGCATCGCGGTGGTGTTCGGCACGCGGCCCGAGGCCGTGAAGGTGCTGCCCGTGCTGCGCCTGCTCGCGGCCGACGCGCGCTTCGCGGTGCGCACCGTCGTCACCGGCCAGCACCGACAGATGCTCGACGAGATCCTCGCGCCGTTCGGCATCGTGCCCGACGTCGACCTGGCCATCATGCAGCCGGGCCAGTCGCTGACCGACATCGTGTGCCGCACGCTGCCCCGGCTCGACGCGCTCTGCGTCGAGGAGCGCCCCGACGTCGTCATGGTGCAGGGGGACACGACCAGCGCGTTCGCCGCGGCGCTCGCCGCGTTCCACCGCCGCGTGCCCGTCGCGCACCTCGAGGCGGGGCTGCGCAGCTTCGACCGCTTTCACCCCTACCCCGAAGAGGCCAACCGGCGCATGGTCGGCGCGATCGCCGACTTTCACCTCGCGCCCACCGAGCGCGCCGCGCGCTCGCTCGCGGCCGAGGGGGTGCCGGCCTCGGCCATCACCGTCACGGGCAACACCGTGGTCGACGCGCTGCTGCTCGCGCTCTCCATCCCGAGCGAGGGCGCAGCCGCGCCGCGCTCGGCGTTCGCCAAGCGCATCCTCGTCACGCTGCACCGGCGCGAGGGCTGGGACGGCGAGAGCCCGGCGCTCGGCCCCGACGGCAAGCCGCAGAGCGCGCTCGAGGGGGTGCTCGGAGCGCTCGCGAGCGTGGCGCGCGCGCGCCCCGACGTCGAGATCGTCTACCCGGTGCACCTGAACCCACGCGTGCGCGAGCCGGTCGCGCGGGTGCTCGGGGGCCTGCCCAACGTGTCGCTGCGCGAGCCGCTCGCCTACCTCCCCTTCGTGCGGCTCATGGCGAGCTCGGATCTCGTGGTCACCGACTCGGGCGGCCTCCAGGAAGAGGCGCCGTCGCTCGGCATCCCCGTGCTGGTGCTGCGCAAGACGACCGAGCGGCAAGAGGGGGTCGAGGCCGGCACCAGCCTGCTGGTCGGCACCGACCCGCGCGACGTCGAGCAGGCGATCGCCCGCGCGCTCGACGCGCCCCGCCCCGCGCTCGGCCCGCTGCCGCGCCCGAGCCCGTTCGGCGACGGCCACGCGGCCGAGCGCACCCGAGACGCCCTGCTCGCCTGGTTCGGACGCGGCCCTCAGCCGCGCCCGTTCGGCGAGCCGACTGCGCCCGCGACCCCGGCCGTGCCGGGCGCGCGGGTCTACTGAGCGATGAAACAAGGAGAACACGATCATGGCTGACGCACCGTTGACTCTCCCCTCCGACGCCAACGCGTCCGGGCGCTCGTTCGGCGAAGAGGAGCTCGAGCTGCTCCGACAGGTCATCGCCTCGGGCACGCTCAACTGCACGCGCGGCACGCAGGTCATCGAGTTCGAGAAGCGCTTCGCGCGCTACCTCGACATGCCCCACTGCCGCGCCGTCACGTCGGGCACCGCCGCCATCCACACCGCCGTCGCGGCCGTCGACCCCGAGCCGGGCGACGAGATCATCGGCACGCCCATCACCGACATCGGCGCGATCACGCCCATCCTCTACCAGAGCGCCATCCCCGTCTTCGCCGACGTCGACCCGAAGACGTACAACGTGACGGCCGCGACCCTCGCGAAGAAGATCACGCGCCGCACCAAGGCCGTCATCGTCACGCACCTGTTCGGCAACGCGTGCGACATGGACCCCATCGTCGCGCTCTGCAAGGACAAGGGGCTGCCGCTCATCGAGGACTGCGCGCAGGCGTACGGCACGACCTACAAGGGCCGCCACGTCGGCACGTTCGGCGACATCGGCGTCTTCAGCCTGCAGCAGGGCAAGCACATGACGACGGGCGAGGGGGGCATGGTCGTCACGCGCGACGCCGCGCTCGCGCGCCGCATGGTGCTCTTCAGCGACAAGGCGTGGGGCTACGGCGACCCGAAGCCCGACCACTATTTTCTCGCGCTCAACTACCGCATGACCGAGCTCGCCGGCGCCGTCGCCCTCGCGCAGCTCGGCAAGCTCGACAACATGATCGCCGCCCGCGTGCGCACCGCCGCGCGCATGGACAAGGCGCTCGCCGGCCTGCGCGGCGTCGAGATCCCGTTCGTGCCGCCGAACGTGCGCCACACGTACTGGAAGTACTGCGTGCGCGTCGACCCGAGCGTCATCCGCGGGGGCGCCGACGCGCTCGGCGCCAAGCTCAAGGCCGCCGGCGTGTTCTGCGTGCCGCGCTACATCCAGAAGCCCGCGTTCGAGTGCGAGGTGCTGCGCGACCGCGTCACCTTCGGCAAGTCGCAGTTCCCCTGGGTCGGCGACCACCGCAAGGGCGAGCCCGAGATCGTCTACGACGCGAAGGAGACCCCCGGCACCACCGAGGCGCTCGCGCACGTCGTCGTGCTTCCGTGGAACGAGCGCTACGAGGACAAGCACGTCGACTTCGTCGCCGACGTCGTGCGCCGCGCAGCCGGCGAGCTCTCGGCCTGAGCGAGGACACCATGACCAACTTCAAGCACCTCACCGACGCCCGTCCCGCCCGCATCGCGCTGGTCGGCGCCGGGCGCATCGCGCAGTCGCACCTCGAGGCCATCGCCGTGGCGAGCGGCCTCACCCTCGCGGCCGTCGTCGAGCCCCGCGCCGCCGCGGGGCAGGCCGTCGCCGAGCAGAAGCGCGTGCCCTGGTTCGAGCGCTACGACGACCCGCGCCTGCTCGAGCTGGTCGACGCCGTGCTCGTGTGCGCGCCGCCCAACGTGCACCACGCCATCGCCAAGTGGTTCCTCGAGCACGACAAGCACGTGCTCTGCGAGAAGCCGCTGACCATCACCTCCGTCGAGGCCGATCAGCTCGTCGGGCTCGCGAAGAGCCGCGGCCTCGAGCTGATGATGGCGTCGAAGTTCCGTTACGTCGACGACCTGATGAAGGCCAAGGCGCTCATCGAGGCCGGCATCCTCGGCAAGATCGTGCTCTTCGAGAACACGTTCTGCGGCAAGGTCGTGATGAAGGACCGCTGGAACGCCCAGCGCGAGTCGTCGGGCGGCGGCGTGCTCATCGACAACGGCACGCACTCGATCGACATCGCTCGCTACCTGCTCGGGCCCATCGAGAGCGTGCAGGCGCAGGCGGGCGTGTCGGCGCAGGGGCTCGAGGTCGAGGACACCGTGCGCATGCAGTTTCGCACGCGCGCGGGCGTCATCGGCTCGGTCGATCTCTCGTGGAGCATCGCGAAGGACACCGACGCCTACGTCAGCGTGTACGGCTCCGACGGCACCATCGTCATCGGCTGGCAGGGCTCGCGCTACCGCCAGGACGGCAACCCGAAGTGGGTCGCGTTCGGCACCGGCTACGAGAAGACGACCGCGCTCAGGCGTCAGCTCGAGAACTTCGTCGGCGTGATGCGCGGCACCGAGTTGCCGCTCATCACCCCCGACGACGCGGTCGCCTCGGTGCGCGCCATCGAGACGGCGTACGCCTCGATGCGCCACGATCACTGGGTCCCGGTCGCGGCGAGCATCGCGCCGCCAGCGGGCAAGGCGGGCGCGTGACCGCGGCCTTCGTGCACCCCACGGCCCTCGTCGAGGACGACGTCGTCCTCGGCGAGGACACGAAGGTGTGGGACTCGGTCCACGTGCGCCACGGCGCGCGCATCGGCCGCTCGACGATCCTCGGCGAGAAGACCTACGTCGCCTACGACGTGAGCATCGGCAGCTTCTGCAAGCTCAACGCGTCGGTGTACGTCTGCGCGGAGGTCACCATCGAGGACTTCTGCATGCTCTCGGCGCACGTCGTGTTCACCAACGACCGCTTCCCGCGAGCGGGCAACCGCGCGCTCACGGGGCTCGAGACGAGCGACCCGACCGACGAGACGTGCGCGACGCGCGTCTGCCGCGGCACCACCGTCGGCGCCAACGCCACCATCGGCCCAGGGGTCACGCTCGGCGAGTTCTCGATGGTGGGCATGGGCTCGGTCGTCACCAAGAGCATCCCCGCCCACGCGCTCGTCATCGGCAACCCCGCGCGCCGCATCGGCTGGGTGTGCACGTGCGGCCACCCCATCGACAAGAGCCGCCCCGAGGCGGGCGTGTCGGCCGACGTCGCGTGCGCGGCGTGCGGACGGCGATTCCACGTCTCGCCCGAGAGCGCGACCGAGCTGGTCGGCTGACGCCGCGCCCATGCAGGTAGCGATCGTCGGCGGCGGGGTGCTCGGGCTCACGCTCGCCCACAGGCTCAGCGCGCGCGGGCACCGCGTCACCCTGCTCGAGGCCGAGCCGCGCCTCGGCGGGCTCGCGTGCGCGCACGACTACGGGCGCTTCACGTGGGACCGCTTCTACCACTGCATCCTCCCGCAGGACTCCGCCACGCTCGGCCTCGTGCGCGAGCTCGGCCTCGAGGCGAGCCTGCGCTGGTCGCGCACGGGCACGGGCTACTACGGCGACGGCCGCATGTTCGACATGAACGGCAACGCCGACTTCGCGCGCTTCCCGCTCCTGTCGCTCGTGGACAAGGCGCGCCTCGGCGCCGCGGTGGTGTGGGCCACGCGCTTCGCCGACCCGTGGAGCCTCTACCGCGTGACGGCCGAGGCGTGGCTCACGCGCCTCTGCGGTCGCCGCGGCTACGAGGTGTTCTGGCAGCCGCTCTTGCGCGCCAAGTTCGGCCCGTTCCACGATCGCGTGGCCGCGGTGTTCATCTGGGCGACGCTCAAGCGCCTCTTCGCCGCGCGCTCGGCGGGCACCGCGAGCGAGAAGCTCGGCTACGTCGAGGGGGGCTACGCGGCCATCGTCGGCCGCCTCGCCGAGCGGCTCGCGTCGCGCGGCGCCGAGGTGCACACCTCCGCGCGCGTCACGGCCCTGCGCCGCACGGGCGACGGAGCGTGCGAGGTCGCGTGGGAGCAGGACGGCGCGCCGCGGTCGCACACCTTCGACCAGGTCCTCTGGACGGCGCCCACCGCGCTCGCCATGAAGGCCGCGTCGCCCGAGCTTCAGCCCCACCTCGAGGCGACGGCGCGCGACTACCCGACGTCCGCGACCTACCTCGGCGTCGCGTGCCTCGTGCTCGCGCTGAAGAAGCCGCTCACGCGCTGGTACGTGCTCAA
>CAITLX010000338.1 GCA_903893335.1 uncultured delta proteobacterium
CGCGCGGTCGCGCACCTGCTGTCGAACGCCGCCAAGTTCGGGCCGCGCGGGGGGCGCGTGGCGCTCCGTGCGCGCGCCGCCGGCGACGACTGGGAGGTGCGCGTGGCGGACGAGGGGCCGGGGGTGGAGGTCGAGCGCGCGGCGCACCTGTTCGAGCCCTTCATCCAGGCCGACGGCTCGCCGACGCGCGCGCACGGCGGCGTCGGCGTCGGGCTCTCGATCGCCCGCCGCGTGGTCGAGGGGCACGGCGGCAGCGTGCGGGTCGAGCGGGGAGCCGAGGGGGCGTCGGGCGAGCCCCCGCTCGGCGGCGCGGCCTTCGTGCTCGTGTTCCCCCGCCACGCGCGCGCCGACGCGCCGGGACGGGCACCGTGATCTACCTCGACGCGAACGCCACGACTCCGCCGCTCGAAGAGGTGGTCGCCGCGATGGCCGAGGCCGCGCGCGAGGCGTGGGGCAACCCCGCGAGCCTGCACGCCCTGGGGCGCGCCGCGCGCGACCGCGTCGAGCGAGCCCGAGAGGCGCTCGCGGCCCTGCTCGAGCGCGACCCGCGCGACGTCGTGCTCACCTCGGGCGCCACCGAGGCGAACAACCTCGGCCTGCTGCGCCCCTTCGCCGACCCCGCCGGCGGGACGCTCGTCACGAGCCGCCTCGAGCACCCGTCGGTGGTGCGGGTCGCCGAGGCGCTGGCGGACCGAGGCGTCTCGGTCGTCTGGCTGCCGGTCGGCCCCGAGGGGCGCATCGACCCGGACGACGTCGGGCGCGCGCTGGCCGGGGCGGACGCCTCGCGCGCGCGCCTCGTGGCCGTGCAGGCCGTCAACCACGAGACCGGCGTGGTGCAGCCCATCGCCGCGATCGCCGAGGTCGCGCACGCCGGGGGGGCGCACCTGCACGTCGACGCCGTGCAGGCCATCGGTCGGCTCCCAGCGTCGTGCTGGGCCTGGGCCGACACCCTCGCGTTCGCTGCGCACAAGATCGGCGGACCCAAGGGGGTCGGGGCGCTCGCCTCGCGCCCCGGCCTCGCGCCGAGACCGCTCCTGCGTGGCGGCGCACAGGAGCGCGGGCTGCGCCCCGGCACGGTGGACCCGGTCGCCGCTGCGGGGCTCGAGGTCGCTGCGCGCTGGGCTGCGTCGGGGCCCGAGCGCCACGCGCGGTTGGCAGCGCTGCGCGATGCGCTCGCGGCGGGCTGGGGCGAGGCAGCGGCGCGGGCCGGCATCGCCCTCGCGCGCAACGGCGGCGAGCCCTGCGCTGCGCACGTGCTCAACGTGAGCGTCGCGGGGTGGGCGGGCGACGAGCTTGCCGCCTCGCTGGACCTCGAGGGGGTCTGCGTCTCGGCCGGCAGCGCGTGCGCCGCGGGGACGCCCGAGCCCTCGCCCGTGGTGACCGCCATGCTCGGCGTCGAGCGCGCTCGAAGCGCGATTCGCGCGTCGCTCGGCGAGTGGTCGACCCCCGCTGAGGTCGCCGCGGCGATTGCTGCGTTCGGTCGCGTGGTTGCGCGCGCAACCTACGACTCCGCCGCATCTTGAAGTGATCTCTGCACGATAGGCGCGGAGATCGTGTGTTCGATGAGAGATGATCTCGCTAAATGCCGAAGGTATTTAGGAATTTCGTCGCGATGTTCGATCGAGCGCGATTCCATTCAGTGGAGCGACAAGCCGCTGACGCTCGCCGTGCGTTCAGTGGTTCGCTGAAGGTGAAGTAAGAGCTTCGCTGTTGGCTTTCAACGACTTGATAAAAAAGGCTATTTCGTCACAGCTTCCCGTGTAGGCGCAGCGCTCGGACGCCGCCGCGTAGGGGCCGACGCCGGGGCTGTTCAGCGGAGGATCCGCGGTTCGCCAGCCGTGAAGACGGGCGGTCGGGTCGGCGCGGGTGGCGAGCGGGAGCCAGGGGCGCACGGCGTGCACGAGCGCCGCGCCGGTGAGCCCGACGACGGCGACGGCGACGCCGAGCCAGGCGCGTCGGGGCCACGCGGCCATCGCCGACGCGCCGCCGACGATGAGCACGAGGGCAGCCGGCGTCCACCAGTTGGGCTCCGGGGGCACGCCTCGCACGAGCGCCGACGCGAGCACCAGCGCGGTGGTGGCGAGCGCGACGGCGCGCCACGCGCGAGGGGCCCCGGCGAGCGTGCCGCGCACGGTCGGCAGCACGGGCCACCAGAGCAGGGCCGCTGCTCCGACGAACGCCCCGACCGCAGCCGCCGCTCCACCGGGCGACCAGGCCGGCGCCGCGTACGCGTGGCGAAGCTGGAAGCGGAGGCTCGGCAGCAGCCAGGGGGTGACCGCCGCGGCTGCGACGAAGGGCACCGCGCG
>CAITLX010000339.1 GCA_903893335.1 uncultured delta proteobacterium
AACGAGGCCCTGCAGTCGGGCGCGCACATCCTCACGGTCACGCCCCCCATCCTGCGCAAGATGCTGTGGAACCCGCGCACCGACGAGACGATCCGCGAGTTCAACACGGCCTGGGCCAAGCGCGGCGGCTGATCGCGCCCGACCCATGCCCGCGCCGCGTACGCTGATCGTCACGCCGACCTACAACGAGCGCGACAACCTCGAGCGCTTCGTGGCGAGCGTGCGCGCGGCGGCGCCCGAGGCCGACGTGCTCGTGGTCGACGACGCGTCGCCCGACGGCACGGGCGACATCGCCGACGCCCTCGCGACGCGCGACCCGCGCGTGCGGGTGCTGCACCGCGCGGGCAAGCTCGGCCTCGGCACGGCCTACGTCGACGCCTTCCGGCGCGGGCTCGACGAGGGCTACGAGCGCTTCTTCGAGATGGACGCCGACCTCTCGCACGACCCGCGGCACCTGCCGGCGTTCTTCGAGGCGCTCGACGCGGGCGCCGAGGTCGTCGTGGGCTCGCGCAACATCCCCGGCGGGCGCGTGGAGGGCTGGGGCCCGGGGCGCCACGTGCTGTCGAAGGGGGGCTCGCTCTACTCGCGCGTCATCCTCGGCACGCCGGTGCGCGACCTCACCACCGGCTACAAGGCGTTCACGCGCCGCGCGCTCGAGGCCATCGACCTCGCGAGCATCCACTCCAACGGCTACTCGTTCCAGATCGAGATGACCTTCCGCGCGCTGCGCCGCGGCCTCCGCGTCGTCGAGGTGCCCATCGTCTTCGTCGATCGCACCGCCGGTCGCTCGAAGATGAGCCGCCGCATCTTCGCCGAGGCCATCGGCGTCGTGTGGCGCCTGCGCTGGGAGTCGCTGCGCGGAGCGTGAGCGGAGCGGCGCGCCGTCAGCGGCGGCGCAGGTAGAGGTCGAAGTCCTCGATGGTCGCCGCGAGGCGGTAGCCGTCGGCGAGGCGCGCGCCGAGCGCGTCGAACTCCGCGAGCGTGTCGGCGCTGTCGATCGAGTTGCCGGTGACGACGGGGAACACGTCGCGGTGCTCGACGACGATCGCCTCGGGGGGCGTGCGATCGAGGTCGGCGAGCAGCGTGCGGCGCGAGCCCTCCTGAAACCACGCGACGCGCTGCGGCACGTTGTAGACGAAGCGCGTCGCCGGGCGCCGGTCGGCGAGATCGTAGATGACGGGCTCGAAGCCCCAGATGAAGACGCGGTCGTCGGGGCGCGTGTGCTCGCGCAGCCACGCGGCGACGCGCCGGTTGGACGCGAGCGACACGTCGGCGACGCCGTAGAGCGCGTCGAGCACCGCGCGGTCGCGGCGCGCGGGGGGCGTGAGCGCCCACCGCTGGCGCACCAGGCAACGGTCGAGGAACTCGGTCTGCGTGTCGCGCGTGGCCGTGCGCCCCTCGAGCGCGAGCACCGCGCCCGCCGCGAACAGCGCCGCGCCCGGCGCGCCGAGGCTCGAGGTCAGGCGCTTCCACGCCTTCCACGCGCCGAGGCCGGCGACCAGGCCGCCGAGCGGGAGCGCGCCGCCGAAGTGGTACGGGAAGTATTTCCCCTGCATCGCCACGCCGACGAGCTGCACCGACACGATGCCGAAGACGTGCAGCAGCCCCTCGCGCTCGCGCGGCGCGTCGGCCGGCAGCCCGAGCGCGAGGAGCATCCCGACGAAGCTCGCGCTCGACCAGAACGTCGCGAACTCCTCGAACGCGTAGTAGACGGCGCCCGGCACCGTCGCGCCCTCCCAGCTCAGCTTCGTGTAGTGCGGCGTGAAGACGAAGAGCGCCTCGGCGAGATCGCCGAGCGCCCCGCGCGCGGCGAACCACGCCGCCGCGAGCAGCACGACGCCGAGCGACGCCGCGCCCATGACGAGCACGGGCAGCGCGCGCTCGATCAGGCCGCCGCCGCGCCTCGCGGCGTTCCACGCGGCGAACCCCGCCGAGACGACGGCGCCGCCGCCGAGCGGGGGCTTGAGCAGGGCGACGAAGCCGTACAGCGCGCCTGCGGCGGCCAGGGCGGCGAGCTGCTTGCGCCTCGCGCGGGGGTCGTCGGCGGCGGGCTCCCAGGTCGCGAGCACGATCGCCCACGCGGTCGCGATCGCCCCGAACGACTCGGGCTGCGCGGTGTGCCAGAACTCGAGCTGCGCGTGCACGAGCACGGCGAGCGCGCCCCCGACGAGGCCGATGCGCGCGTCGCCGAAGAAGCGCCGCGCGAGCACGACGAAGGCGCCGACCATCGACGCGAGCCCCGCGACCTCGAGCGCGCGGATGCCCCACTCGGGCGCGCCGAACAGCGCGCGCGAGAGGGCGTAGACGACGAAGATGCCCGGCGGCTTGAAGTCCCACGCGTCGCGGTACGGCATGCCGCCGCGCAGCACCGTGTCGGCCACCACCGCGTAGATGCCCTGGTCGCGGCCGTAGCCGAACATCAGGATCTGCGCGAACAGCCAGCACGTCCCGAGCACGCACACCGAGAGCAGGGCCCGGTCGAGCCAGGCGCGGGCGGTCGCGGGGGGAGCCGGGGGGGTCACGTCGCAGGTTGTACCCAAGGCGCC
>CAITLX010000340.1 GCA_903893335.1 uncultured delta proteobacterium
GCGAGCTCGATCGCCGGGGCGACCGACGGCGCGCCCTGCGGCGCGTGCGCGTCGGGCGCGACCGCGAGCGGCTCGAACGTGGCGCCGACGACCCACCCGACCGCCGCCCGCACGACCGCGCCCGGCGGCAGATCGCGCACGAACCAGTCGCCCACGGTGCGCTCGCCGACCGCGACGTCGCGCGTCTCGACGCGCGGGCCGTCCCACGACGCGACCACGGCGACGATGCGCAGCACGAGCTGGCCCTCGCCGAGGTCGCGCGCCTCGGCCAGCGTCGCGTCGCTGACCTCCCAGTAGAGGTAAACGGTACGCGGATCGACGGCCATGACGATGAGCTCGTCGACGCCGTAGCGCTCGGGCAGCGGAGCGTCGTCGAGCATCGGCACCGGCGCGGGGGGCACCGAGACGGGCACGGGCAGCGAGAGGGACGTGACCGGCGGGGAGACGGGCCCCACGTCGTCGTCGGGCGCGTCGCCAGGCGGCGCCTCGTCGGGCTCCGGGGGCAGGACGGGGGGGCGCGGCGGCGCCACGGCGTAGCGGTCGCGCAGCGCGCGCGCGGCGGCGTGCGCGGGCTCGGTGTCGAGCACCTCGTCGAGCACGGCGACGGCGCGGTCGGCGTGCCCCTGCGCGGCGTAGATCTCGGCGAGCGTGACGGTCGCGATCGGCGTCCTCGCCGAGGACCACGACGCGGGGGTGAGCGATCGGCCGCGGATGCGCGCAGCGGCGTCGGGCAGGTGCAGCCCGCGCTCGACGACCCGCGCCACGAGGTCGCGCGCCCGCCCGAGCAGCCCTCGCGCGCGACGCTGCTCGCCCTCGCCGTGCACCGTGCGCCGCACCAGCTCGTCGATGAGCTCGACGCGCGTGAGGCGAGCCGGGCGGTCGACGCCAAGGCGCTCGGCCTCGGCCACGAGCCGCTCGCGGCTCATGACATCCATCGTTGCGCGATCCACCGCCATCGATCGTCTCCGCTCAGAACCAGGCCCCGGCCGCGGCCGGGTCGGGCCGACGGGAAGCGAGCAGCCCGCGCGCCACCTCGGCGTCGCTCGCGATCTGCGCCTTCAGGGCGTCGAGCCCTCCGAACCTCCGCTCGCCGCGCACGTGCGCGATCAAGTGCAGCCGTAGACGGGCACCGTACAGGTCTCCGGCGAAGTCGAACAGGTGCGCCTCGATCGATCGCCCCGCGCCGACCGTGGGGCGCACGCCGATGTTCGCGACGCCCGCCGCGAGCGCGAGGGGGGCGCCGGCGTCGAGGCGGTCGACGAGCACGGCGTAGACGCCGTCGGGGGGCGGCTGCTCGGCCACGCCGCCGAGGTTGGCCGTGGGGAAGCCGAGCTGTCGCCCCCTCTGGTCGCCCACGACGACGGTGCCGGTCAGCGCGTGGGGGCGCCCGAGCACTCCCTCGACATCGGCGAGGTCGCCCGCCGCGAGCGCCGCGCGCACGCGCGTGCTCGACCAGGCCCCGCGCGCGTCGCCCGCGAGCGTGGCGGCGGCTGCCGAGACGCCCAGCTGCGCTCCGAGCCCGGCGAGCGTCGCGAAGTCGCCCGCGCGCCCCTTGCCGAACCGAAAGTTCTGCCCGACC
>CAITLX010000341.1 GCA_903893335.1 uncultured delta proteobacterium
GCCCTCGTCGCGTACGCCGGGCGAGGGGCGCTCGACGGCCTCGCGCGCCGCGACGACGAGGAGGCGATCGGCCACGCCCTCGCCGGGCTCGCGGCGCCGGGCGAGCGCGCGCTCGTCGCGACCGACGATTTTGGCTACTTCGCCGTGATGGCGGCGTTCGGCCGACCGCGCGACGCCGTGCCCGACGTGACGCACGACCCGCGCTCGGGGCCGCGCGCCCCCTCGGCCGACGACCCGCGCGCGCTCGCCGCCCGCGTCGCCGACGAGGCGATCTCGTGGGTCGTGGCCCCTGCGCGCTCGCCCGCGTGCCCCGCGCCGGCCGCCCGCGCGGGCGCGCTGGTGGCCTGCCGCGTGCGGGGGGAGGTCAGGCCTTCGGCGCCTTGACCGGAGAGCGCATTTCTCCTAGATTCTTCGCGGCTTTAGCTGGCCCCGCGACGCAACTTTTGCGCCGCTTCGCCGGAGGTTCCGTCCCCCATGTTGATGGCCTACGCGAGCGTCGCGGCCTTCTTCCTCGTCGCAGCGGGCTTCATGCTCGGCTCGCTGCTGTTCGGCAAGCTGCTGCGCCCCAAGCACGACTACGCCGCGAAGCTCGCGACCTACGACTGCGGCGAAGAGGCTGTCGGCCAGGCGTGGTTCAACTTCAACCCGCGCTTTTACATCGTCGCGCTCATCTACATCGTGTTCGACGTCGAGATCGCGTTCATCTACCCGATCGCGTCGGTGTTCCGCCGATGGGTCGCGCAGGGCGAGGGGCTCTTCGCCCTCGCCGAGATCGCGGTCTTCGTCGGCATCCTGCTGATGGGCCTCGTGTACGTGTGGCGCAAGGGGGACCTCGAGTGGGTCCGCTCGCTGCGCGGCGACCCGAGCGGCATGGAGCTCGAGGCCCCGGCTGCCCCCGCGTTCGCCTCGGTGCCACGCGCCGCCGCCGCCGCGTTCACCGCGCCCGTCGCGCCGGCCGCGCCCGACCCGGTGCTCTCCACGCTGCCCACCCCCGCAGAGGCCTGACGATGACGACCCCCCTCCCCACGGGAGCCGACGCGCGCTACGCCGACGACGGCGGCAGCGTCATCTCCACGCGCGTCGACGAGATGGTCAACTGGCTGCTCAACTGGGGCCGCTCCAACAGCATCTGGTACCTGCTGTTCGGCCTGGCCTGCTGCGCCATCGAGCTGATGCACACCGGCGGCCCGCGCGGCGACCTCGAGCGCTTCGGCTCGGCCCCGCGCCCCAGCCCCCGCTCGAGCGACCTCATCATCGTCGCCGGCACGCTCACCTACAAGATGGCCATCCGCGTCCGGCGCCTCTTCGACCAGATGAGCGAGCCTCGCTACGTCATCTCGATGGGCAGCTGCTCGAACTGCGGCGGGTTGTTTCAGTACGCCTACTCGGTCTGCAAGGGCGTCGATCAGATCATCCCCGTCGACGTCTACGTCCCCGGCTGCCCGCCGCGCCCCGAGGCTCTCCTCGAGGGGCTGCTGCGCATCCAGGACAAGATCAAGGGGGAGAAGTACCTGCAGCGCCGCTACGGCGTCGCGGTCTGATTCGTTCTCCCCCAAGGCTGGCGTCCAGCAATCCTCCACGACGAGCCCCGCGCGCACGCGCGCGGCTCCGCACAGCGAGCGAAGCCCATGTTGCCGAAGGAAGTCTTCGAAGCGTTGCAGGCCGAACACGGCCCGGACGCGGTGTTCGATCTGCACGACGACGCCGCCAAGGACAGGGACCCCTGGTTCCAGGTCGCGCCCGCCGCGCTCGTCGCGGTGTGCGAGAAGTTGAAGACCGACCCGCGCTTCTCGATCGATTACCTCGAGTGCCTGACGGGGGTGGACTACCCCGCCAAGGCGCAGATCCACGTCGTCTACCACCTGTGGAGCTACTCGCTGCTGCACCGCGTGGTCCTCAAGGTCGCATTGCCGCGCGACGAGCCCAAGGTGGCCACGCTCTCGACCGTCTGGTCGGTGGCCAACTGGCACGAGCGCGAGTGCTTCGACCTGCTCGGCGTGCACTTCGAGGGGCACCCCGATCTGCGCCGCCTGCTCCTGCCCGACGACTGGGAGGGCTACCCGCTCCGCAAGGACTACGCCGAGAAGGCCGACTACCACGGCATTCCCACGACGCGACCCAACCCGCTCGATCTGTTCCAGATCGGCAAGGCGCCCGCGAAGGCCTGACGCCCACCCCGGCGACGAGACAGCCCCCCATGACCGAAGTCATCATCGCGAGCGAGTCCGACGAAGAGATGCGCCTCAACATGGGGCCGCACCACCCGTCGACGCACGGCGTCCTGCGCTTCATCGTGCAGACCGACGGCGAGATCATCCGCAAGGCGTCGCCCGACGTCGGCTACCTGCACCGCTCCATCGAGAAGATCGGCGAGCGCTGCACCTACCAGGGCTTCATGCCCTACACCGACCGCGTCGATTACCTCGCGGCGATGTTCGCCAACGAGTCGTGGGCGATGGCGTGCGAGAAGCTCATGCAGATCGAGGTGCCCAAGCGCGCCCAGCTGCTGCGCGTCATCTCGTGCGAGCTCAACCGCATCGCGAGCCACTTCGGCGTCTCGCTCGGCACCACCGCGATGGACGTCGGGGCGGTGACGCCGTTCCCGTACGCGCTGCGCGAGCGCGAGTACATCAACGACTTCATCGAGGAGCTCTGCGGCGCGCGCCTCACCTACAATTACCACCGCATCGGCGGCGTCTCGATCGACATGCCGGCCGGGTGGGAGGCCAAGGTCATCGCCTGGCTCGACCACTTCGAGAAGGTGCTGCCCGAGTGGGACCGCCTCATCACGTTCAACCGCATCTTCGTCGAGCGCATGGCCAACGTGGCCGTCATCACCGGCGCCGAGGCGGTCGACTTCGGCCTGGTCGGGCCCAACCTCCGCGCCTCGGGCGTGAAGTGGGACGTGCGCTGGTACGACGCGTACTCGGCCTACCCCGAGCTGATCCGCAAGCTCGGCCTCGAGATCCCCGTCGGCGTCGGCCAGATGGGCACCGTGGGCGATTGCTGGGACCGCTTCTGGGTGCGCATCGAGGAGTGCCGCCAGTCGGTGGCGCTGCTGCGCGCGGCGTTCGAGGAGATCAAGCAGTACCCCGAGGGGGACATCTGCGGGAAGCTCCCGAAGAAGCTGCGCCCGGAGGGCGAGGCCTACGCGCGCGTCGAGAGCGCCCGCGGCGACCTCGGCTGCTACGTCATCGGCGCCGGCAAGGACGAACCCTACCGCGTGCGCTTCCGCACCGGCAGCTTCAACGTCATGGGCATCATCGAGTCCAAGAGCCCCGGGCTCTTCCTCGCCGATCTCGTCGCGCTCATCGCGTCGATCGACGTCGTCGCGCCCGAGATCGATCGCTGAAGTCGTCGGTCGAGCGCGAAATCGATCGCTGAAGCCGTCGGTCGCAACCGCGATCGATCGCTGATTCTGTCCGCTGATTGACCGGCGCCGCTCCGCGCGGGTACGGTCGTCGGCGGTGGTGAGGGGTAGGGAGGAGCCGTCGGTGGCGACCGACGGCGCGAAGGTCGTGTCGAGCCGAGTGCGCGGCGCGGGCGGAGCGGCAGACGCGCGCGCGCCGGAGGCGGGCGATTGCCTGGTCGAGCGCTACCACCTGCTCGCGCCGCTCGGTCGGGGCGCGCACGGCACGGTGTGGGAGGCGCACGACGCGCTCGCCGACACGCGCGTCGCGGTCAAGGTCTTCGGCGCGCCGGGCGCCGAGCGCGCGCGGGTGCAGCGCGAGGTGGCCACGCTGCGCCTGCTGCGGCTGCCGGGCATCGTGCGCCTGCTCGACGAGGGGGTCGCCGACGGCTGGTCGTTCCTCGTGACCGAGCGGCTCGAGGGGCGCCCCTTCCCGGGCGCCGCGGGGCGCGCGACGTGGGAGGCGCTCGCGCCGACGGCGTTCGCGCTGCTCGACACGCTCGCGCGCATCCACGCCGCCGGCGTGGTGCACCGCGACCTGAAGCCCGGCAACGTGCTGGTGGACGCGCGCGGCGTGCCCACGGTGCTCGACTTCGGCATCTCGGATCAGCTCGCCGCGCACGGCGCGCTCGCGCACGAGTCCGAGCCGATGGGCACGCCTGCGTACGTCGCCCCCGAGCAGGTGCGCGGCGAGCGCGCGACGCCTCGCAGCGACCTCTACGCCGTCGGCGTCATGCTCTACGAGGCGCTCGCCGGGGCGCGCCCGCACGAGCCTCGCCCGCGCCACGCGTACCTGCACGCGAGGCTCACCGTCCCGTCGCGGCCGCTCGGCGAGGTCGCCCCCGAGGTGCCCGCGGGCGTCGCGCTCGTGATCGACGACCTGCTGCGGCTCGATGCGCGTCAGCGCCCCGCGTCGGCGCTGTCGGCGCGCGAGCGCCTGCGCGGCGAGGCGCGCGCCGTCGAGGAGCGCCCGCGGCTCGCGTGGGTGGGGCCGACCGCTGCGGTGGACGCGCTCGTCGATCACGCGACGCGGCGGCAGAGCGCGACGGTCGTGGGCGAGGAGGGCATCGGGAAATCGCGAGCGCTCGACGAGGCCTGCGCCCGCCTGCTCGCGGGGGGCGCGACGGTCGCGCGC
>CAITLX010000342.1 GCA_903893335.1 uncultured delta proteobacterium
CGCTCGGCGAGCGGGTGGGCTTCCTGCAGAACGCGATGGGCGCCGTGCCGAGCCCGTTCGACTGCTACCTCGTGCTGCGCGGGGTCAAGACGCTCCCGGTGCGGATGCGCCAGCACGTCGCGAGCGCGACGTCGCTCGCGAGCCGCCTCGAGCGACACCGCGCGGTCAAGCGCGTCGTCTATCCCGGGCTGGCCTCGCACCCCGGCCACGCGCTCGCCGCGCGCCAGATGCGCGGGCCCGGCGGGATGATCAGCGTCGAGATCGTCGGTGGGCTGCCTGCCTCGCGCGCGTTCTTGCGAGCGTTGCGCGTGTTCGTGTGCGCCGAGAGCCTCGGCGGCGTCGAGTCGCTCGCCGAGCACCCGGCCCTGATGACCCACGCCTCGTTGCCCCCCGAGGCGCGCGAGGCGCTCGGCATCTCGGACGGCCTGGTGCGCCTCTCGGTGGGCCTCGAGGGGGAGGCCGACCTCTGGTCGGACCTCGACGAGGCGCTCGCGGCGGCCGAGCGGGCTTGACGCGTCGCTTGGTCGCGCCCCGAAGGTGGGCTAGAACGGGGGCTCCCGAAAGGACTCCCGCATGCGGCTGCCCACCCTGTCCCTGGCGTTCGTCGCCACGATCGTCTCGAGCGCCCTCCTGCCGAGCTGCAGCGACCCCGTACCGCCGCCCGCGCAGGGCACGGCCTGGTACTCGCTGAGCCGCGGCGCGGGGCAGGACCAGTGCCTCATCGCAGGCGGCGTCGCGGGCAACCTCCCGACCGTCACGGGCAAGGCGCAGGCGGTGACGACGACCGACGCTCCGGCGCGCGTCGTCAACGGCGACAACGGCAGCGTCTCGTGCCGCGTGAGCCCGTCGGGCTCGGCGTTCTCGGTGCTCGGCACCATCCAGGTCTCGTCGCCCCACACCGAGCTGCTGCACGTCAACGGCACGTTCGCGCCGGGGCAGTCCGACGCCAAGGGCTCGGTCACGATCGCCGACGCCAACATCCCGTCGGGGGCCTCGTTCGCGTCCACCAACTGCGTCTTCAGCGTGAAGCCGGCCAACTCGATCGAGGGGCTCGACATCGCCGCCGGTCGCGTCTGGGGCAGCTTCACCTGCTCGGACATCGCCGACGACTCGAAGCACGTCTGCTCCGCGCAGGGCATCTTCGTCTTCGAGAACTGCGACCAGTGATCGCGCGGGCGCGCGTCGCCCCCTCCCGCCGCGGCCTGCCCCGGCCGCTCCCCTGCCTCCCGCTCCGCGGCCGCCGCTGACGCGTGCCCCGAAGGCCAGACCATGCACGAGTACCTGCAGATCTTCCTCCACCTCGACAAGGTCCTCGAGCAGGCCGCCGCCGGCCTCGGCCCGGGGCCGCTGTACGCGCTGCTGTTCGCGATCATCTTCTGCGAGACGGGGCTCGTCGTGACGCCCTTCCTGCCGGGCGACTCGCTGCTCTTCGCCGTCGGCGCGCTCATCGCGACCGGCAAGATCCCGCTCTCGCTCGCCGTCGTCCTCCCGCTGCTGTTCGTCGCGGGCGTCGTGGGCGACGCGCTCAACTACGCGATCGGCCGCAAGGTCGGCCCCGCCGTCTTCAACCGCGAGTCGTCGTGGCTCTTCGACAAGAAGAACCTCGTGCGCGCGCAGGCGTTCTACGAGCGCTACGGCGGCAAGGCCATCGTGCTCGCGCGCTTCGTGCCCATCGTGCGCACCTTCGCGCCGTTCGTCGCGGGCATCGGCAAGATGCAGTACCGCCGCTTCGCCATGTTCAACGTCGTCGGCGCCGGCCTCTGGATCGTGCTGCTCACGCTCGCCGGCCACACGTTCGGCGAGCTGCCCTTCGTCAAGCGGCACTTCGAGCTCATCGTCATCGGCATCGTGCTGCTGTCGGTGCTGCCGGCCGCCGTCGAGGTGCTGCGCGAGCGCGCTCGCTCGCGTCGCGCCGCGGCCTGAGCCCCACGCATCGTCGAGCGTCGTCCTCGACGCGCAGGCTCTCGGCCTGCGCGCGGGTCAGCTCTTCGGGGAGTCGTCCTCGACGAGCAGGCTGAGCGGCCAGCGCGCGGGTCAGCTCTTCGCGGGGTCGTCCTCGAGCGCAGGCCGAGCGGCCTGCGCGCGGGCGGGTCAGCTCTTCGCGGGGTCGTCCTCGACGCGCACGAGGACGACGGTGACGTTGTCCTCGCCGCCGTGCGCGTTGGCGCGCGCGACGAGCTTCTTCGCGGCTTCGCAGATGTCGGGGCTCGCCACGAGCAGCTCGCGGATCTCGGCGTCGGGGAGCATGCCGGAGAGGCCGTCGGAGCAGAGCAGGTAGGTGTCGCCCGGGCGCGAGTCGTCGGCCTGGAGATCGACGATGACCTGGTCCTGCATGCCGAGCGCGCGGGTGATCACGTTCTTCGGCAGCTCGTTGCGCTGCTCTTCGGTGAGCTCGGGCATCGCGAGCAGGTAGTCGTTGATGAGCGAGTGGTCGCGCGTGAGCTGCGCGATCTCGCCGTCACGGACGCGGTAGCAGCGGCTGTCGCCGACGTGGCCGACGTACATGCGACCCTTGCGCGGCGAGAAGAGGGCGCCGACGACGGTGGTGCCCATGCCGCGGTGCTCGCGCGACCGCGCGCTGCGCTCGAAGATCTGCCGGTTGGCGATCTTGATGCCCGTCAGGAGGCGGTTCTCCTCCTCGGACAGGGTGGCGTCGAAGTGGAACGGCCAGGTGACGTCCTCGTTGGCCGTCGTGCGGAAGAACTCGGCGATGGTCTCGGTCGCGAGCCGGCTCGCGACGTCACCGGCGCGGTGACCCCCCATGCCGTCGGCGACGATGTACAGGTCGTGCTCCGCGAGGACGCTGAAGCTGTCCTCGTTGTGCTCGCGCTGGAGGCCGACGTCGGTCAGGCCGGTGGCGATGGCGCGCATGGGAGCTAGGACGAACCTCGTGCTGACGCGTGGATCGCGCCGGCGCTCGTGGGCGCCGACGACGGGTGCACGCAGGTGGTCGAAGATCGTTTCATGCGGTGGGACAGGCTGTCAAGTTCGGGGGTCGGTGCGCTCGGCTCGCGGGTGGGGGGGCCGAGCCCCTCACGGCTCGAAGAATACCGCCTCTTCACACCTCGAGGATGTCCTTCTCTTTGTGCTGGATGATGCTGTCGACGCCGCGGATGCCCTCGGTCACGTGCTCCTCGGCCTTCTTCTTCGCGCGATCGACGTCGTCGGCGCTCGCGCCGCCGTCGGACTCGACCTCGGAGGCCAGATCGAGCGCCTCGTGGCGGTGCTTGCGGATGGCGACCTTGCAGTCCTCGCCGTACTTCTTGGCGACCTTGACCATCTCGCGCCGGCGCTCCTCGGTGAGCGGGGGGATGGGGATGCGGATGAGGTCGGAGTCGATCTGCGGGTTGAGGCCCAGGTCGGCGTCGCGGATCGCCTTCTCGACGAGCTTGATGGCGCCCTTGTCCCAGGGCTTGACCGTGAGCAGGCGCGCCTCGGGGACGCTCACGTTCGCCATCTGCACGATCGGGGTGGGCGTGCCGTAGTAGTCGACGCGCACGCTGTCGAGCATGGCCGGGTTGGCGCGCCCGGTGCGCACCTTGGCCAGCTCGCGCTTGAGGGCCTCGTGGGCCTTGCCGATCGACGTTTTCAGGTCGGAGAGGATGTCGTCGAGCATTCGGAACCTCGGTCGGAGCCGCGCGAGCGCCGTCGCCTCGCTTGGCGGGAGAGACTAGCAGGGTGCGCGCGGCCCGGCACCGGGAACGTCACGGGCGAGGGGCCTCGTCGGGGCAGCCGTCCTCGTCGAGCGTGCCGTTGGGCGTCTCGGGGTCGTCGGGGCAGCGATCGCGCGCGTCGGGCACGCCGTCGCCGTCGCGATCGCGGTCGCCCGTCGTTGGGGGGGGCGGGGGAGGGGCGGCGGACGCGGGGGGCTTCGCGAACGGGACCGCGACGGGGCTGGCGGGGACGTCCCAGTGTACGGCGCCGCCGTAGGTGCGGCGGGGCGCCTCGCCCCGGACGGCAGCGCGCGTGTCGGCCGCCGTGCCCTTGCGCGGCGTGGAGTCGAACAGGCCGACGGTCACCGCTGCGCCGTCGGTGGCCGACCCGAGCTCGAGGCGGTACTCGCCGGGCAGGAGCGAGCAGAGCTCGAACGCCGCGGTGCCGCGGCGTCGCGCGTCGCGGGCGACGGGCCACACGCGGCCGGCGGCGGTGCCCAGGCGGCCGAGCAGCAGCTCGATCTCGGCGTGCGGCTCGCTCGCCGTCGCGGCGAAGGTGAAGCAGCGGTTCGCGGCGTCGGCGGGCAGCGTGAGGGCGTACGCGGAGCGTGCGTCCGACGTCGCTCGCTCGTCGCGCGCGTCGGCCAGCCGGCGAAGCTCGCGCTCGGGGGTCGCCGCGCGCGCCGTCGCGACGAGCCGGGCGCGCGAGCCGGGCAACAGCGGACCGACCTCGCCGCCGAGCGCGCGCTCGAGCGCCCACTGCTCGACGCCGTCATCGACCGCGGAGGCGATCGCCGCGAGCACCGCGGCGCCGATCTCGTCGTCGGTGGGCTCGTGACCCACCTCGCCGACCGTCTCGTAGCGGACCTTGCGCCGACCGCCGCCTGCGGTCGCTCGTCGCGCGGGATCGACGACGCTCACGGTGATGTCGACCTCGCCCCCTTGCACGACGAGGCTCGCGCCGTCGCGCGCGGTCGGCTGCGACGCGCGCTCGTCCCCGTCGGGGTCGCGCGA
>CAITLX010000343.1 GCA_903893335.1 uncultured delta proteobacterium
CGTCGGCAGCGTCTCGCCGCGCAGCGACGTCGCGCGGCTGTCGATCGGCGCGTGGGTGCACCAGAGCTGGCACGGGCGGCTCGCCTTCGTGTCCGACGAGGCGCTGCGTGGCGCGAGGGTCGCCACGCTGCCGGTGCGCTGGGGGCGCGTCGTCGAGGTCTGGTCCACGGCGCGCGCGCGCGTGCTGCACACCACCACGGGCGAGGCGCGCGACATCGTGCTGCCGTGGGTCCCCGACGGCGGGGCGTGGTCGTCTGCGACGCACGTCGTGCTGTGGCGCACCGACCGCGTGAGCCAGCGCACCTTCCTGGTCGCGCTCGACGCGGCGCTCGGCGAGGTGACCGAGCGCGGCGCGCTCGAGGGAGTCCTCCACGCCTGCCAGGAGGTCGAGCGCGGCGACGGCCTCGTGCTGTTCGGCGAGCGGGTCGAGTGGCAGGGCGACGACCGCCAGCAGTCTGCCTTCGCGCGCTGGGGCCTCGACGGCGAGGGTGCCGTCACCGGCGAGGTGCTCGGCCTCGACGCCTGCCCAGAGAGCGGCGTGTGGCTCTCGGCGTCGTTCGGCGAGCCCTCGGCGCACCCGCCGCCGCGCGAGAAGGGGCTGCTCTGGGCGTGGCCGAGCCTCGACGAGGGAGAGCCGTGGGCGGGGCTCGGCTACGGCACGCTGTCGTGCGTGGTGCCGCCCGGAGGTCCGCTCGCGTCCGCGCCCAGCTTCCTCGGTCCGCTCTCCGAGGTCGTCGTCGTCTACGACGATGGGCGCTTCGTGCTCGACGTCGGCTCCGAGGCGGGACTCGTAGTCGCGCAGATGCACCGCGGCGATCGAGAGGCGCCCGCGTGCTGCGGCTTCGAGCCGCCGGAGCTCGCGGCGATCGGCGACGCGTGATGCGCGCCCGCTGCGTCCGAAACTCAACCCCAGAGTCGTCGTACCCACAGCGCGGCACGGTGCCGTCGCAGAAGGAGCTTCCCGAATGACCGAGCCGCAAGACACCACCCCCGCCGAGCCCGTCGCCTCGTTCTTCGTCGGGGTGCCCGACGTGCGCGTCGACGATCTCGTCGGCGCACGCGGCGCCTGCGAGCACGTGCGCAAGCTCGCTGCGCGGCTGCGTGACCCCGCGCGGCTCGCGGCCCTCGGCGTCTCGCCGCCGCGTGGCGTGCTGCTCGCAGGCCCGCGAGGCGCGGGCAAGGCGTCGCTCGCGTACGCGCTCGCCGCCGAGGCGGGGCAGCCGATCGTGCACGTGAAGGTGTCCGACCTCGCGCTGCTCGGCCACGACGCGGTCGAGGCGCGCGTGCGCGCGGCGTTCGACGAGGCCCGCGCGAAGGCGCCGGCGGTGGTGCTGCTCGACGACCTCGACGCCTGGGCGAAGGTGGCCGATCGCGCGCGCGTGCCGGCCGATCGCGCCAAGGTCGCGCTGCTCGTCTCGCTGCTCGACGCCCTGGCGCGCGACGGCGCGCGGGTGCTCGTGGTGGGCGCCGTCGCCGACCTCGAGAGCGTGGACGACACGCTCCGCCTGCCGGGGCGCCTCGAGGACGCCATCGCGGTCGGGCTGCCCGACGCCGAGGCGCGCAAGACGTTCCTCGCGCGCAGGCTCGCGCAGCACCCGGCCATCGACGCCGCGGCGCTCGATCTGCTCGCGCGCCGCACCGTGCGCGACACCGTGACGCAGCTCGAGACCATGGTGCGCCACGCCGGCTACCGCGCGTTCGACGCGGGGCGCGACGCGCTCGTGCTCGAAGACCTGCTCGGCGCGCGCCGCTCGCTGCGCTGCGGAGCGGTCGCCGACGGCATGGTCATGTCGGCCGCGGCGCGCCACGTCGTCGCGGCGCACGAGGCGGGGCACGCCATCGTGCAGCTGTTCGACGGGCCGCGGCGCGGCGTGGAGTTCGTGACGATCGTGCCGAGCACGAGCGGCGCGCTCGGGCTGCACGTGGCCGAGACGATCGAGGTGGACGACGTGCGCGACACCGTCGAGGTGCGCCACCGCATCGCGGTGATGCTCGGCGGGCGCGAGGCCGAGCGGCTGCTCGCGGGAGGTCCCGACGGCCTGGCCACGGGCGCGATGTCGGACCTGCGCCGCGCGACGATGTTCGCGAGCGTGGCGGTGACGCAGCAGGGGCTCGATGCCGTGTTCGGGCCGCTCGCGATCGATTGCATTCCACGCGACGGCCGCGCGGGACTCGATGCGCTCGCGGTGGAGCGCACGCGCGCGTGGGTCGAGGCCGGCGAGGCGCGCGCCCGGGAGCTGCTCGCGCAGCACCGCCCGGCGTGGGAGGCCGTCACCGCCGCGCTGCTGGCCGAGGAGGAGCTCGACGGCGAGCGGGTGGAGCAGATCGTCGCGGGGGCGCAGGCGTGACGGCGCCCACGCGCGCCTCCCCCTTGCGGCGCGCCTCGCTCGAGCGCCAAACTACCGCCATGCCTTCCCGGCTCTGGCTCGTGCTCGTCGCGCTCGTCTCGGTCGGTGTGTCGGCGGGGGCGAGCCCGAGCGACTGCGAGTCGATCGCCGACCCCGACGCGCGCAACTACTGCCGGGCGACGACGGGAAAGCAGGCGTCGTACTGCGAGTCGATCAAGGACGGCGACCTCCGCAACCTGTGCCGCGCCACGGTGACCGGCCAGCGCTCGTACTGCGAGTCGATCAAGGACGCCGATCTGCGCAACCGCTGCCGCGGAGCCGCGGGCGGTAGCCCCAGCTCGTGCGAGTCGGTCTCCGACCCCGACGCGCGCAACTACTGCCGCGCGACGACGGGCAAGCAGGCGTCGTACTGCGAGTCGATCAAGGACGCGGATCTGCGCAACCTCTGCCGCGCCGAGGTGACCGGCCAGCGCTCGTACTGCGAGTCGATCAAGGACCCGGACATGCGCGCCCGATGTCGGGCGGGCGCGGGGTGATGAGCGGGCGTCGCGCTCGCGGTCTGTAAGAGCCGTCTGGAGCCGTCGCTCGTTCTCGAAAGGCGACCGCCTTGATCCCGACCCAGCAACAGATGCAATCGAGCGCGACGTTCGGGTTCGTCCTCGGCTTCGCGCTCTGGCTCGCGGGGACCGTCGGGTTCTACACCTGGCCCGACCAGGGGCAGGTCGTCTTCGCCACGATGGGCATCGCGGTCGTCATCGCGGTCGCGCGAAACCTGCGGCGCCAGAGCTGGATGAGCGCCATCGTCGACGAGTACGTGCGGCGGTATGGCTCGGCTCCTCCTGGCTTCAAGGGGCGCGCGACGGGCGTCGGTTGGGCCGCCGGGTCGCTCTCGGGCAACCCCGTGGCCGGCGGGTTGCTTGGCGCCGCGGTCGATCTCTTCCGCATGCACAAGGATCAGGAGGGGATGTCGGCCGAGCAACGCGACCTGCACGAGCGCCTCAAGGGGCTGCAGGCGTGGTCGCCGTTTCACAGCGTCTACATGCTCGGCGTCTTCCTCGCGCTCAGCTGGGCCGTCGCCTGGGTCGTCGGCATCTGGCAGAAGACCGGGCGCTGAGGGGCGAGAGCCTTCACGCGCGGAACGCGCCGCTCGGGGGGAGAGCCCTACTCACTCGTCATCCCCAGCGTCATGAGCGCGCCGGGGAAGCATCCGAGGAAGCACGACGTCGTCCAGGCATCCATCGTGATGCTGCCGAACCCCGTGAACACATTCCAGAGCAGCCAGATGCCGCAGCCGAAGAAGGCGGAGAACAGCGGCCAGAAGAAGAGCAGCAGCGCGACCCGCCCAAAGGACGGGAAGAGCATGCCCAGGATGATGAGCGCGGCGACGAAGAGTGCAGGCATGTTACCTCCACGCTCCCTTCGGCGGGACGGGCCTCTTGGTCGGCTGGGTGACGCCAGGGGCGACCGGGTGAAGGCCGACTGTGGGCGTCACTTGGCGCCCTTCTTCGGCGGAAGGACGCGGTCAGGGTGAAACTGGTTGCCCGGCCCATGTCGGCCAGGAACATCCTCATCGGCGACCCACTCGCCGATCTCGCGACACCCGGCGGCCATGCCCATGCACGCGGCACCGCCGAACACGATGACCGAGGCCACGTAGAACACGGCGTAGATGATGCCGAACTTGAAGCAGTTTGCGATGAAGTCTCCCATCGTCTCACCCTAACGCAGGGAACCTTCATCTTTCACAACGCCGCAAAACGGCTCACTTTGCGCCGTTGGAATCGGGCGCACCTGGCCGCTGCCGCCTGTCACTCCGCCGTCGGTCTGGCAGCAGCGACCGTGGCTTCGGCCCCCGGGCCGTAGAGCCTGCGGATCGCCCGCTGGTCGGCCGCGGCGAGCGCTCGCTTGATGGTCTCGCCGCGACCGGTGGTCGTGGTCATCGCGGTGCCGGGCAGGACGTCCTCGTCGAGGCCGAGGGCGTGGCCGAGCTCGTGCACCAGGATGCCGCGGATGTCGTATGCGCTCGAGTTGCGCGCCGCGTCGCCCAGCTGCCCGGCGTAGCGCGTGTCGAACACGATCTCGGCCAGGCTCGCCTCGCCCGTGGTGCGGTCGTACGTCAGCGTCGAGGTCGCGAGGGGCAGTGGGGTCGTGGCGACCCTGCCGCGCCCGTAGTCGATCTCGACCTCGCACGAGCGGCCACCTCGGTCGAAGAAGGGCGTGACGCCGGTGTCGTTCCACACGTCCATCGCCGCATCGAGGTGCTCGTCGATCCTCGGCAGCGCGCGCGCGGCGTCGCTCAGGCAGACGTGCAGGATCGCGCGGTCCCAGCGGATCGTCTTGCCCCGCGCCGTTCGCTTGATGTTCGCGTCGGCCTCGGCGCTCGATGAGCCGAAGACGAGCGCGCTGGCGACGAGCGTGAGCAGCGTGAGCCGGGCGAGCAGGGGAGTCGGATGGGGCACCATGCGAGCAAGACGCAGGCCGTCGGCGGATCGGACGGTGGGGCGAGCCGGGACCCCGCTACGGCGCCGAACCTGTCAGGATCGGCCCTGACTGTCCGTCCACGCATGATGTCGCGCCGCGAAACCCTCTGGTTGGTCCTTGCGGCAGCGGCTGCCGGAGTGGTCGCGTGGCCGCCGCTGGCTCGCTACGCGCACGCGCGCGCCGCGCGAGTGCAGTGCGACTCGGACGGGCCAGGCACTGCCTGCAGCGAGTCGTGCTTCGGCGTATTCGAGCCGGTGGTCGCCGGGGCGTTGATGGTCGATCTCGCCGTGGCGGACGACTGCGACCGCGACTACGCGGTGACGATGGCGGGTTGGGGGTATCGGGGGAGAGTGGAGGAGCTGCGAAGCGCCGTCGATGCGGTCACGCACGGCGCGAGCCGCGGCAACGCGCGTTCGCAGGTCGACCTCGGTCGCCTCCTGCGCGACGGGCAGATGCACCCCGCCACGGTGGTCGTCGAGCCCGACCCGATCCGAGCGCTCGGCCTCTTTTCGGCAGCGTGCGACGCGGGGGACATGGCTGGCTGCGGCGAGCTCGGCACGATGCTCGTCGATGGGTCGGCGGGCGAGGTCGATGCCGCGGCGGGGCGCGCGCTGTTGCGGCGCGCTTGCGAGGTCGGGTCGCGGGGCGCGTTCGCCTGCGCGCGCTTCGGCGAGCTGGTCGAGCAGGGGTGGGCAGGCGTCGCCGCCGATCCCGCCGAGGCCGAGCGCTGGTACGCGCGAGCGCCGGAGGACCCGCGCGGGCTCGATGGGCGACTCAGGCACGCGCTCGCGCGCGCCCGAGCGGCGCTCTCCGCGTCGCTCGTCGAGGACGTGGGGCACGTCGATGCCCACTTCTGCAGCGAGGTGGGGCCGTTTCCCGGCCGTGGAAACGGTTACTACCGGCGCTGCGTCGAAGAGGGCGCGTTCCTGCTCCGGTGGATGCCTCGCGCGCGCAAGACGACGCGCGACGTCCTCCACCGATCGTGCAAGATGGGCCACCCCCTCGGATGCCACCTCTACGCGAGCATCCTGTTGCGCGGGCGCGGCGGCGGCGACCCGGCGCAAGAGGCGGAGGACGCTGCGTACGACCCCGTGCAGCTCGAGCGCACCGCCTGCGCCGCGGGCGTCACCGACGCGTGCAGCGCGTCGCAGGCAATAGGCGACACCCTGCCCGACGACCGCCGCCTCTGCGACGCCCGCCGCGTCGTGCGCGCCGTCTTGGCGGCGCGGGTTGAATACTTGGAGTGAAGTGGAGCAGGCGCGCCTCGCATGCGTCGGGCATAGGTAGCGAGCGGCTCGACTCCGCGTGTACCTTTCGTGCCTGGACGGGGAGTACGATCCGAGCGACGAGGTCGAGGCGCCTTGGCGAGGCGCGTTTGGGCCGATGCGCTTGGCCCGTGGATGC
>CAITLX010000344.1 GCA_903893335.1 uncultured delta proteobacterium
CCGGCGCGCTCGACGCGGCCGACCTCGAGCGCGCCCGCGCGCTGGCTCGCGCCGCCGATCGCGACGACGCCTCCCCGCGCCAGCGCGTCGTGCAGGCGTGGCGCGGCGAGCCCGAGGCGCCGCCGCTCGACCTCGCGGCCTGGAAGAGCTGGCTGGCGACGCACCTCGCCGACGACCGGCAGCTCGTCGTCGTGCCGCGACCGCACCGCGCCCCGTGATGCCCCCGCGCGACTGTGCTACCGGCGCGTCCGTCCGCAGGAGATCCTCATGACCGTGCGTCCGACCGTGCTGATCCTCGACTACGGCTCGCAGTACACGCAGCTGATCGCGCGCCGCATCCGCGAGGCCCACGTCTACTGCGAGATTCACCCGTGCACGGTCGGCCTCGACCGAGTGCGCGCCCTCGCGCCGCGCGCCATCGTGCTCTCGGGCGGCCCCAACAGCGTCTACGAGGCCGGCGCGCCGACCGTCGACGCGGGGCTGTTCGACCTCGGCGTGCCCGTGCTCGGCATCTGCTACGGCGTGCAGCTCATGGCGCACGTCCTCGGCGGGCGGGTCGAGCAGGCCGACGCGCGCGAGTACGGTCCGGCCGACGTCGTCGTCGATCGCGCCGACGGCATCTTCGCCGGCTTCAACGCGGGCGAGACGCTCCGGGTGTGGATGAGCCACGGCGACCGCCTCGCCGCGCTGCCGCGTGGCTTTCACGCGGTCGGCACGAGCCCCAACACGCCGCTCTGCGCGATCGCCGACGACGCGCGCCGCCTGTACGGCATCCAGTTTCACCCCGAGGTCGCCCACACGCCGCGCGGCGGCGAGCTCATCCGCGCTTTCCTCTTCGACGTCGCCGGGCTCGAGCCCACCTGGACGGCGGCGCACTTCGCCGAGGAGGCGATCGAGACGGTCCGGCGCAAGGTCGGGCCGACCGACCGCGTCATCTGCGGGCTGTCGGGAGGCGTCGACTCGTCGGTCGCGGCGGTCATCTGCCACCGCGCGCTCGGCGACCGGCTCACCTGCGTCTTCGTCGACAACGGCCTGCTGCGCGAGGGGGAGGCCGAGCAGGTCGTGCACCTCTTCCGCGACTCGTTCCACATGAAGCTCGTGCACGTCGACGCGCGCGATCGCTTCCTCGACGAGCTGCGCGGGGTCACCGACCCCGAGGCCAAGCGCAAGGTCATCGGCCGCGTCTTCATCGACGTGTTCGACGACGAGGCGGCGCGCGTCGAGAACGTGAAGTGGCTCGTGCAGGGCACGCTCTACCCCGACGTCATCGAGAGCGTGTCGTTCAAGGGGGGCCCGAGCGCGGTCATCAAGAGCCACCACAACGTCGGCGGGCTGCCCGAGCACATGAAGCTCAGCCTGATCGAGCCGCTGCGCGAGCTCTTCAAGGACGAGGTGCGCGAGGTCGGCGGAGCGCTCGGCATGCCGCACGAGGTCCTCTGGCGCCAGCCGTTCCCGGGGCCCGGCCTCGCGGTGCGCTGCCTCGGCGAGGTGGTCGCGCCTCGGCTCGAGGTGCTGCGCAAGGCCGACCGCATCGTCGACGAGGAGATCCGCGCCGCGGGGCTCTACGAGTCGATCTGGCAGAGCTTCGCCGTGCTGCTGCCGGTGCGCTCGGTCGGCGTCATGGGCGACGCGCGAACCTACGACGAGACGATCGCCGTGCGCGCCGTGCACTCGAGCGACGGCATGACCGCCGACTGGGCGCGCCTGCCCCACGATCTGCTCGCCACCATGTCGGCGCGCATCATCAACGAGGTCAAGGGCGTCAACCGCGTCGTGTACGACATCTCGTCGAAGCCGCCGGCGACCATCGAGTGGGAGTGACGCGCGTCGTCGCGCTCGCCCTCGTGGGGCTCGGCGTCGCCGCGTGCACGCCCGCGCGCGCGCTCCCACCCAAGGTCTCGCTGCGGCTGCGCGGCGGCACCCCCGACGCGCGCGTCACCATCGACGACATCGTCGTCGGCCCCTTCGCGATCGTCGCGGCGCGCGGCGTCGCCGTCCCCCGCGGCACGCACCGCATCACGGTGGAGCGCGAGGGGTTCTTCCCGTGGGACAAACTCGTCGAGGCGACGAGCGCGCCGGTCGTCGTCGACGTCGACCTCGAGCGCGTCCCCGACTGAGCGCGGCGTCAGCCGACGCCGGTCGAGCCGTAGCCACCCTGCCCGCGCGCCGTCTCGTCGAGCGCGGCGACCACGACGATCTCGGCGCGGGCGACGGGGCACACGACCAGCTGCGCGATGCGCTCGAGCGGTCGCACGACGAACGGCGCGTCGCCGAGGTTCACGAGCAGCACCTTGACCTCGCCTCGGTAGTCGGGGTCGATCGTGCCGGGCGTGTTGAGCACGGTGACGCCGTGGCGCAGCGCGAGCCCCGAGCGAGGGCGAACCTGCCCCTCGAAGCCCGGCGGCACGGCGATGGCCAGCCCCGTCGGCACGAGCCCGCGCGCGCCGGGAGCGAGCGTGATGGGCTCGGCGAGCGCGGCCGCGAGGTCGAGCCCGACGGCGCCCTCGGTCTGGTAGGCCGGCATCGGGACCTCGACGGCCCCGACACGCACGACACGAAGCTCGACGCGGTTCATCGCCGCCGGATCGCAGAGACGCGCGGCGGCGGCAAGCCGCGAAGCGTCAGCGCCGTGGGTGCGAGCCTGCCGCCGCGCCCGCGCGCGCCCTCGGCGGAAGCTGCGGAAGCGTCGAGGCCCGGGGCGACGACGTCGCACGCGACG
>CAITLX010000345.1 GCA_903893335.1 uncultured delta proteobacterium
GCACGTCTGCCAGCAGGTGTTCGGCGACGACGCGGTGGTGGTCAACGACGGCGGCAACACCGCGATCTGGGGCCAGTTCTTCCACGAGGTGCGCACGCCCGACACGATGCTCGGCACCGCGAAGATGGGCATGCTCGGCGCGGGCATCGCGCAGGCGCTCGGCGCGCAGGTCGCGCGCCCCGGCGCGCGGGTCTGCTGCATCATCGGCGACGGCGCGATGGGCTTTCACCCCCAGGAGATCGAGACCGCGGTGCGCAACGACCTGCCCGTCGTCTACGTCGTCGTCTGCGATCGGCAATGGGGCATGGTGAAGATGAACCAGCAATTCGCGCTCAAGCCGCTCAAGACGCTGGTCATGAAGTCGCTCGGCCCCGACGAGACGATCAACGCCGACCTCGGCGAGATCCGCTGGGACGAGCTGGCGCGCTCGATGGGCGCGTACGGCGAGCGCGTGAGCGACCCGGGCGGCCTGAAGGAGGCCCTCGAGCGCGCGCTGGCCTCGAAGCGCTGCGCGGTCGTCCACGTCGATGTCGATCGCGTCAAGCACATGTGGGCGCCCAACCTCAAGACGTTCAAGGACATGCACCAGGAGCCGGGGGCGTGAGCACGAGCGGCGAGAGCGCCGGCAAGCGTGTCCTCGTCACCGGCGCCGGCGGCCTCATCGGCCGGCAGCTCGTGCGCCTGCTCGCGGCCGACCGGCGGGGGATTGCAAAGCTCGTCGCGCTCGACGTGCGCGAGGCGCCCGCCAGCCAGCGGCTCGAGGGCGTCGAGTACCACACCCTCGACATCTGCTCGCCCGAGCTCGGCGACCTGGTCGCCTCGCTCGGCATCGACACCGTGGTGCACCTCGCGGCGATCGTGACGCCTCCCCCCGGCTGCACGCGCGAGAAGCAGCGCGCGGTCGACGTCGGCGGCACCGAAAACCTCCTGCGCGCCTGCACCCGCCACGGCGTCGCGCAGATCGTCGTCACGAGCAGCGGCGCGGCGTACGGCTACCACGCCGACAACGCGGTGCTGCTCACCGAGGAGATGCCGCTGCGGGGCAACGTCGAGTTCGCCTACTCGGACCACAAGCGCATCGTCGAGGAGCTCCTCGCGGCCCACCGCCGCTCGCACCCCGAGACGGGGCAGTTCATCCTGCGGCTCGGCACGGTGCTCGGCGACTCGGTGAAGAACCAGATCACCGATCTCTTCGAGAAGCCCGTCGTGCTCGGCGTGCGTGGCTCGTCGTCCCCCTTCACCTTCGTGTGGGACACCGACGTCGTCGCGTGCCTCGCCGAGGGGGTGCGCTCGGGCTGGACGGGGATCTACAATCTGGTGGGCGACGGCGTCATGACGATGCGCGAGATCGCCGCCGCGCTCGGCAAGCGCTACGTCGCGCTGCCCGCGTGGGGCCTCGAGCTCGCGCTCGGCCAGCTTCAGCGCATGGGCAAGACGCAGTACGGCCCCGAGCAGGTCGGCTTCCTGCGCTACCGCCCCGTGCTCTCGAACGACAAGCTGCGGCGCGAGCGGGGCTTCCGCCCCGAGGTCAGCACCCGCGCGGCCTTCGAGCGCTACCTCGCGCAGCGAGCGACGGCTCCGTGAGGTGGCTCCTGCTGCGCGGGCTCGCGCGCGAGCAGCGCCACTGGGGCGGCTTTCCCGCCGTCTTCGAGGCGCGCGTGCCCGGGTCGAGCGTCGTGTGCCTCGACCTGCCGGGGGCCGGCACCGAGCACCTGCGCGCGTCGCCCGACCGCATCGAGGCGATCGCCGACGACCTGCGCGCGCGCTGGCTCGCGCTCGGCGCGGCGGGCGACGAGCCCTGGGGGCTGCTCGCGATGTCGCTCGGCGGCATGGTCGCGATGGCCTGGGCCGACGCGCATCCGGGCGATTTCGAGCGCGTGGTGCTCGCGAGCACGAGCGCCGCCGGGCTGAGCCCCCCGTGGCGACGCTTCGGCCTCGGGGTGCTGCCCGGCGTGCTGCGC
>CAITLX010000346.1 GCA_903893335.1 uncultured delta proteobacterium
GCCCCGCGCCGCGACCTCGCCGGCGACCAGGCCCGCGATGGCGCGCGCCTCCTCGTGGGCGGCCTCGGTCGCCAGCAGCGTCGCGCGCGCCTCGATGCGGTCGAGCACGAGCAGGCCGACGCCGAGCCCGAACGCGCCGACGATCCCCGCGAGCGCGAGGAAGATCTGCATGCGGATCGACATGCCGGCGGTGCGCGCGCGCACGAGGCGCGCGGCGATGAACGCCACCAGGAGGATGAGCCCGATCGCCCCGAAGGCGACGACGACGAGGCGGATCACCGGGGCTCCGGCGGCAGGTCGCCGCCGACGCGGAACCCGACGCCGCGCACCGTCTCGATCATCGCGGCCGAGCCCCCCGCGTCGCCCACCTTGCGCCGCAGCGCCTTGACGTGGGTGTCGATCGTGCGGTCGGTGATGGCGAAGCCCTCGCCCCACACGCGCTCGATGAGCTCGGCGCGCGTGAGCACGCGACCGGGCACCCCGAGCATCGTCGCGAGGAGATCGAACTCGACGCGCGTCAGCTCGAACGGCCGGCCGTGCACGAACGCTCGGCGGCTCGCCGCGTCCACCGCGAGCGCGAGGCTCACCGGCGCCGCGGCGGCAGGCGCGGCCACCTGCGTCGCAGCGCGGCGCAGCACCGCGCGCACGCGCGCCACGATCTCGCGCGGCGAGAAGGGCTTGGTCACGTAGTCGTCGGCGCCGGTCTCGAGCGCGGCGACGCGGTCGGCCTCGGCGTCGCGGCTCGAGAGCACGATGACCGCCGGCGTCGCGCCCCCTCGGCGGATGCGCCCGAGGAGATCGAACCCGCTGCCGTCGGGGAGCATGAGGTCGAGCACCACCAGATCGGTGCCGGGAAGCTCGCGCGCGGCGGCCGCGAGCGTGCCGGCGATCGCGACCGTGAAGCCGTCGCGCGACAGGGCGTACGCGAGCGACTCGGCGATCGCGGGCTCGTCTTCGACCACGAGAATGCGCGGCATCGGGCGCGATGATGGCCCTGCCGGGCCCCGGCGGCCAGCGGCCCGGTGTCCGGCAGCGCGCGGGGCCGAGCGTCAGCCGCGCCGCGCGAGCGCCGCCCACGCGACGCCGAGCAGCTCGGCGGGGCGCGCGGCGTCGTCGGTGTCGGTCACGAGCCACGCGCGCCCCCCCTCGGCGAGCGCGAGCCCCTCGACCTTCTCGAGGCAGGGCGCGCCCGTCGCGTCCACGAGCGGCGCGAGCCGCACGCTGCCGTCGGGCTCGCACACGCCGAGCGCCGAGCCGGCGCAGGGGCCGTCCTCGACGGCGTCGGGGGACGCCTCCGCGGCTGCGACGAACGCGAACGCGCCGCCGCCCAGCGTCGCGCCGTCCGTCCAGCCGAGGCGCGCGCCGCCGAGGCTCCCGAGGTCGGCCTGGCGCACCCGCTCGAGGCACGCGTCGAACGCGGCGCCCGGGTCGCGCGCCGCGCGGTCGAGGTACGCGAGCCAGCCCGCGAGCGGGACGCGGCCGACGGCGTTGACCGCGGCCACGCCGTCGCGCGCGGCGCCGTTGCCGCGCGAGAGGAGCACGAGGTCGCCGCCGTCGATGAACGCCCCCTCGACGTTGAGCTCGCCTCCCGCGAACGCCCGGTCGGCGGCGAGCGCCGCGTAGAACGCCCGCGCCTCGACGACCTCGGCCTCGTCTCGCGCGCCGAGCCGCACGCGCGCGACGCGGTCGCGCCCCGGCGCGGAGCCCGAGCCGAGCGCGAGCGCGTCCCACCCACACGCCGCGGGCGGCCGCACGATCGCCTCGAAATCGAGCTTGTGCGCCTTGTTGCCGCGCCCGACGTCGAACGCGCGCGCCCCACCCTGCCCCGGCGGCAGCGCGACCGCGTCGGCGAGCCCCGTCGCCGCGTCGACGACGGCGACCGCGAGCACGTCGTCCTGCACGACGAGCAGCCCGCGCGGGTGCGCGACGACGCCGGACGCCGCGCGCACGAAGGGGGGCAGCCCGAGCGACGCCGCGCGCGCACCGTCGCGCCAGAGCAGAGGCCTTCGTTCGAGGATGGGGACGGCAGCGGGCTGGGACATGGGGGGGAGCCGGGGCAGCCTACCGCCGTTGCGCGGCGCAGAGCAGCCACGCGAGCGGCTTGACGCTCTGCGCAACGGGGTGGTCTGCTGGAACGCATCGAGCGGCCCTGTGGCCGATCGCGCGAGGTACGCCACGTGGACAACTCCCCGGTCGCGGCGAGCGAGCGGCGCGTCATCAAGCGCTACTCGAATCGGAAGCTGTACGACACCCGTGACAGCCGCTACGTCACGCTGCAGCAGATCGCCGAGATGGTGCGCGCCGGCGAGGACGTGCAGATCATCGACAACGCGACCAAGGAGGACAAGACCGAGGTCACCCTCGCGCTGATCCTCTCCGAGGAGGTGCGCACCGAGCCCCACCGGGTGCCGCTCGGCACGCTGCGCGACCTCATCCACCAGCGGCGCGAGAAGCTGCTCACCCAGCTTCGCGAGGGGCCCATCGGGCGGCTGATCCCGGGCGCCGCGGACGCGGGCGCGGACGCCGCGGGCTCGCACGGCGCGCCCCACGCCGAGCGCGGCGAGTCCAAGCCCTCTCTGCGCCTGCAAGAGCTGCTCGAGTCCTCGCGCCAGACGCTCGACCAGTGGCAGCACGCCATGGACGAGCGCATCCGCGCGGTGCTCCCGAGCCTGGCCGGCTTCCGCGACCTCGAGGCCGAGGTGCACCGGCTGGCGCAGCGCGTCGAGGCGCTCGAGGCCAAGCTGGCCGAGCGAGCCGGCGAAGGCGACCCGCCGCGAGGGCCGCGGGAATAACGCCGCGCCCGGGGGGTTGACCCACCGGAGCCCCCGAGCCGGGGGCACGCGACGCCTCCCCCCGCTACACTGACCGGTCCCCCTTGTTCCGTACCCGCCCCGCCCGCCCCGACGCCTTCGAGACCGAGGCCCTGCGCTGCCTCGACGCCCTCTACGGCGTCGCGTGCCGCATGACGAAGAACCCCGCCGACGCCGAGGACCTCGTGCAGGACACGATGGTCAAGGCGATGCGGGCGCGCGAGCAGTACCAGGCCGGGACGAACCTCAAGGCCTGGCTGTTCAAGATCCTGACCAACACCTACATCAACAAGTTCCGCCGCGGCGGCCTCGAGCGCTCCGTGCTCGACGGCCCCGACGCCGACCCGCTCGCCGACGGCTGGGTGGGCGCCGCGTCGATGCGCTCGATGCGCGACGCCGAGACGCAGGCGCTGCGCCCGCTGCTCGAGGCCGAGATCGACCGCGCGCTCGAGGAGCTCCCCGAGGAGTTTCGCCTCGCGGTCGTGCTCTCCGACGTCGAGGAGCTCTCCTACAAGGAGATCGCCGAGGCGATGGGCTGCCCGGTGGGCACCGTCATGTCGCGCCTGCACCGCGGGCGACGCCTGCTGCAGAAGTCGCTCTACGACCAGGCCGTCGCGATGGGCATCACCGCGCCGCTCGCCGAAGAGGCGACCGCCCAGCCTGCGCCCGTCGACATCGGCACCTACCGCGCGCGCCGCCGGGGGGTCGCGTGACGTCCGGGTGCCGCGAGGTGCGTCGCCTGCTCGAGGCCTACCTCGACGGCGAGCTCGCGCCCGCGCAGGTGCTCGAGGTCGAGGCGCACGCGGGTGCCTGCGCGGTGTGCGGCGAGCGGCTCGCGCTCGACCGCGCGGTGCGCACGGCGGTCGCGCGCCGGGTGCACGCGCGCACGGCCCCCGACTCGCTGCGCGCTCGCGCGCTCGCGTCGATGGACGCCGAGCGCACGCGCGCCGAGGTCCGTCGCCAGGCCGGGCCCCCGCTCGGGTGGCGCACGGTGTCGGCGGTCGCGGCGGCAGCCGCGATCCCGGTCGCCTGGGGCATCGCGCACCCGGTCACCGACCGGGCCGGCCGCGACAGCGCGCCGGTCGCGGTGCAGAGCGCCGCCGCGCCGCTCGACATCGACGCGGTCATCGACCAGTTCGTCGAGTGGCACGCCCGCCCGCTTCCGCCCGAGATCACCAACCCGAGCGAGCTTCCGGGCTTCGAGCCCTACGTGGGCGTGCCCCTGCACGCGCCGTCGCTCACCAACATGGGCGCGCGCTGGGTCGGCGGCCGCATGCTCGCGATGCGCCAGAGCCACCCCACCGCCATGCTGCAGTACACGCTGCAAGGCGGCCACCGCGTCAGCGTCTACGTCTACGACGCGCACCGCATGCCGGCGGGCCCGTCGCGCCTGCGCGCGCGCGTGGTCGGCTCCGAGCCCGTCTTCGTCGGCAGCGTCCACGGCTACACCGTCGCCACGGCCGAGCGCCGCGGCGTCGGCTACGCGGTGACGACCGACCTCGACGACGACGAGAGCACCGATCTCGCCCTCGCCGCCGCCCCCTGAGCCACGCGCCCCCGCGCGCGCTACGCTGGGCAGCGCCGCCATGCGCCGCCTCGCCCTCGCTCTCGCAGCCGTCGCGTCGCTCGCCGCGTGCGTCGACACCTACTGCCAGTCGGGCTCGAAGTACGGCACCCAGTGCCGCACGGGGCTCGACGTGCAGCTCGAGCAGCGCCAGCAGGGGCGCACGCAGCCCGAGACCGGCGCGTGGTTCGGCGCACGCCCGACGCCTCCCCCCGCGGCGACCGCTCCCGCGCCCCCGTCGAGCTCGTTCTTCTCGCCCGCGTGGCAGCCGCCGCAGCCCGTGCGCGCAGCCCCGTCCGCAGCCGCGCCTGCCTCGTCGTCGCGCCTCCCGCCGTGACCGGCGGCGTCAGCGGAGCTCGAGCGGCTCGCCGATGCCGTCGCCGCAGCGGCGGCAGACCCACCGCACGCGGATCGGCTTCTGGCTGATGCCGATCGCGATGACGAGCGCCGAGAACCAGGTGTGGTCCTCCTCGCGGCTCACCATGTGGTGATCGCGTCCGTAGCCGCAGCGGCAGCGCGGCTCGGCGACGGCTTCGTCGACCTCGGCGGGCGTCTCGCTCATGGCGGCGACCCGTAGCACGGGCGGCGGCTCGCGAGGCGGCGGGATCGCGCCGCTACGCCGGGCTCAGGTGCGGACCTGGCCGAGCGTCCAGAGCACGCGCGCAGCGGCGAGCGCGGGGACGTGCCTCGGCGTCGCCCAGAAGAAATTGACCGCGATCGAGGGCTCGAGCGCCTCGAAGCGGTGCCACCAGCCGCGCGGCACCCAGAGCATCTCGCCCGCGGCGAGCTCGAGCTCGATCGGGCGCGCGTCGGCGAAGCGCGGGTAGGCGTGGAGATCGGCCTGCTCGAGCCGCACGCGCGCGTGGTGCCAGTTGAGCGTGCGGCGCGGGTACGGGTAGAGGTTCGGCGCGTCGTCGGGCGCGAAGAGCGTCACGCGGCGGCGCCCCTCGATCTGCGCGACGAAGTTGTGCGTCATGTCGTAGTGGATGTCGGACGCCGTGCCGCGCGCGCCGACCCACAGGTTGGTCTTCATCGCGATGCGCCCTCGGCAGTAGGGCGGCTCGGCGATCTCGCTGCGCAGCGCGGCGAAGGGGCCGTCGAGCGGCAGGCGCAGGTACCAGGCGGGCGCGCCGGGAGCGCGGATGCGCGCGAGGTAGTCGCGCAGCAGCATCGGCTCGGTGCAGACGCCCTCGTCGAGGTCGATGTGGAAGTGCCCCTCGCGCAGCTTGACCGGCGTGACCAGGTGCTCGCCGAAGCGAGCCTCGAGCGCGTCGAGGCTCCAGCGCCGCGCGGGCCACGCGTCGATGGCGCCCGCGAGGATGGCCGGCCGCTCGCGCTCGAGGTAGTCGCGCCGGAAGGCTCCCGGGGTCGGGCACCAGACGCTGTCGACGCTCGCCATCATGCCAACCTCTAGAATACCACGCTCGGCGGGGCCCCGCAGAGCGGCCCGCGCGCGCCCCTCGCGCGGAGCCGCGAGGCCCCGTGGTAGCGTCGCCCATCGTGATCGGCGTTCCGGATTGGGCTGCGGGCGCACGCCAGGTCGAGCGCGTGGCCGCGCCGTCGTCGGCCGATCTCGTGCGCGACGCCTCGCGCCGCAGCGAGCCGGTGGTCTACA
>CAITLX010000347.1 GCA_903893335.1 uncultured delta proteobacterium
CACCGCGCACGCGCTCGCGGGGCAGGCCGCCGCCGCGGGCGTGGAGGCTCCCTCGCCGACGAAGCGCACCGTCGCGAGGCCGCGCGCCTCGGCGCCCGCGGCCGGGTGCAGCAGGTCGCGCAGCAGCGCCTCGTCGGTCGGGAACCACGACGCGCAGGGCGTGAAGAAGGCGCGCGGGCGGCGTCGGGCGGTCTCGACCGTCACGAGGTCGCGCGCCGGAGAGGTCGCGACGGGGCGCAGGCCGGAGCCCTCGGCGGCGGCGGCCGGGAGCACCGCCCAGCCGACGTCGAAGAGCGCGAAGAGCTGCGCGAGCGACACGTCGCCGTCGATCGCGCGCGAGAGGCGATCCATGTGCGCGCTGCGCGCAGCCGCGTAGCCGGGGAAGGTGGCGACGCCCCAGGGCGCGGGGGAGTTGCCGTGCCCGGTGGCGTGCAGCGCCTGCGCGACGTCGCCGGCGTCCTCGGCGTCGACCTCGGGCATCAGCTCGCGCGGTCGCAGCACGCGCGAGGTGAGCCCCTTGGGCTCGGCGGCGCGGGCGATCGGCTCGGCCAGCATGGCCGGCGGGCTCAGGAAGGGGGCGCGCGCGCTCAGGGGCTGAAGCTGCCAGACGCGGAACACGAGATCGCCGAGCGCCACGACGGCGAGCACCGCGACGCCCGCGCCGCGCAGCCGATCGCGCCGCGTGAGCAGCAGCGCGGCGCAGGTGAGCGCCGCCACCACGAGCGCCGCGAGGCCCGTCGCGGTCACGTCGGCGACGACGAGCGCGGCGTCGGCGTGGCTACCGGCCGCGCGCAGCGTGGCCGCGAGCGCGTCGGTGTGCGCGCGCTCGCGGGTGGCGAGCGCGACGAGCGCCGCCCCGAGCGCGAGCGTCCAGCCCGCTGCCACCGACACGAGCCGCCGGCTCGCCCCCGCCGCGTGCAGCCGCGTGAAACCGACGCCCGCGAGCGAGGCGCCGAGCACGAGCGCGCCGGCCAGGTACTTCGCGGGGTAGCGCAGCACGTGCTCGGGGAGGAAGACCGCCCGGTAGACGGCGTAGACGGGGGTGTAGCGGCCGAGCGCGACGACGACGAACGCGAGCGCGACCAGCGCGAGCGCGCGGCCATGCGCGCGCCGCTCGCGGACGCCCACGAGCGCGAGCAGCACGGCGGGGGCGCCGACGTACACGCTGAGCGCCCAGCTCGCGCCGACGCCCGTGCCGCCGCCGGCGTTGGCCAGCACCGGAGCGGCGTTGCGCAGCGTGTTCGCGGGGTCGCCGAGCACCGCGGGCCAGAGCGCCTCGAGCAGCGACCAGGGGTGCAGCGACCAGGCGTCCGCGCGACCGACGAGCGCCCCCGCGGCGCGATCGCTGTCGCCGAGCAGCGAGACGGCCGGCAGCAGGGCGGCCGCCGCGAGCACGACCGCGCCGGCGCCGGCGAGCGCGAGGTCGAGCACGCCGCGCGCGCGTCGTCCGTCGCCGAGCGAGACGACCGCGAGGGCGATCCAGCCCGCGAGGATGGCCCCCGTCGGGTCGCCCGAGGCGAGGCAGAGCGCGAGCACGGCGGCGGTGACGACGCCCGCGCGCACGCGCGCCCGCGGGGCGTCGGCGTGCGCGAGGCGATCGGCGGCCCAGCCCGTCCACGGCACCCAGGCGAGCGACACGACGGTGATGTGGTTGACGAGCACCGACGCGACGTAGCCGCCGAGCATCAGGCTCGCGCCCGCCACCGCCGCCCCCGAGCGCGACGCGCCCCAGCGGCGCGAGAGCAGCGCGCACCCGAGGCCGGCCAGCCAGACGTGCGCGACGAGGAACGCATCGCTGCCGAGCCCGACCGGCAGCAGCGCCATCGGCCACGCAAGCGGGTAGAGCAGCCCGTGGTTGGGGTTGGCCGCGTAGGGGACGCCGAGCGCGACCTCGCTCCACCACTGCGGCAGGTGTCCGGCCGCGAGCGAGCGCGCGAGGTGCGCGCGCGCGGGCAGGCCGTAGCTCAGGTGGTCGCGCAAGAGGAACGTCTCGCCGAGCCACAGGCAGCGCGCGTACGCGAGCGACACCAGCGCGGCGAGCGCGGCGCCGATGGGGGCGACGTCGTGCAGCAGCGCCGCAGCGGCGCCCGCGGGGCCCCCACGCGCAGGCGGTGTCGTCGAGGCCGGGTTGGGCATCCGGGGTCTCCGCGATCCCTACCCGCGATCGGGCAGGTTGGACAGGTGCCGGCGCGCGCGACGCGCGCGGGCGCGGATCGCCAGCGCGAGCGCGAGCAGCAGGCTCGCGGCGCTCAGCGCCTCGCCGGCGCGCTGCACCCGCGTCGTCTCGAGCCGAGCCTCCACCACGTGGGCCCCCGCGCCGACCGGGGCGCAGATCACGCCCGATCCGGGGCACGCGCGGGCTGCGACCCTGCGCCCGTCGACCTCGACCCGCCAGCCGGGGAACCAGAAGACGGGGATGGCCAGCGCCCCCGCGTGCGGCGCGCGCACCTCGAGGCGCATCTGCCGCCGCGCGCCCCAGGGGGGAAGCTGCGCCTCGGGCAGCGGCACGCCGTCGAGCAGCGCCGTCTCGCGCCCGAGCATGTCGTCGAGCGCGGCGCCGTCGGTGGTCGCGGTCGGGCGGTACTCGTCCGAGCACGCGGTCGTGACGTACTTCTCGGTGACCGACGAGCGCAGCGTCGCGTCGGACGCCTCGAGCAGGCGGCGCGGGGCCGCGAGCGGCGCGGTGCTCGCGGCGAGCGCGAGCGCGACGGTCGGCGCGACGAGCCTGCGGAGCGCGGGCCGCCGCGCCAAGTGCGCGTCGAGGGCGTCGAAGAGCGGCGCAGCGGCGACCGCGCCGGCGGCGGCGAGCAGCAGCGACGCGGGCAGGAAGAGCAGCCAGGGGAAGTGCACGACCTGCAGCGGTGCGAGCGCGGACCAGACGGGCGCCGACCAGGTCGTGGTGAGGAAGACGAGCGCGACCCCGCCGCCGACGAACCCGAGCGCCGCGGCGCGACGGGCGGGGAAGCGCACCGCGACGACGAGCGCGGCGAGCGTCGCGAGCGCCTGCGCGCGCCCGTAGGGGAAGGGCATGCCGTCGTCGGGCCCCTCGACCGACGCGCCCCACCGCGGCGTCTCGTCGAGCAACTGTGCGGGGTACACGAAGTGGTGGGCGTAGTGGTAGTAGCCCTGAAAGATGCGGTGCAGCTGCACGTCGTGGCGGCCCGCCGCGAGCGGCAGCCAGAAGAGGGCCGACAGGCCGAGCGCGAGCGCGAGCGCGCCGCCGACGCGCACGAGGGCCGCGCGGCGCTCCTCGCGCGGCGACGCGAGGGCGAAGCCTAGGCCAACGGCGGCCACCGCCGGGAGCGTGATGGCCGCCGTGAGGTTGTGGCAGAGCACGATCGCCGCGCACGCAGCGGCTCCGGCGAGCGTCGAGGCGCGCGCCCGTCCGCGCGCCGCGCGCACGAGGGTGACGAGCGCGAGCGGCGCGAGCGCGCCGGCGACGACCTCGGGGTAGTTCGCGCGCACGAAGAGATCGACCAGCAGGTAGGGCGCGAAGCCGAACAGCGCCCACGCGACGAAGCCCCCGGCGCGGCCTCCCAGCTCGTGGCCGAGCGCCCAGGCTCCGGCCGCCTGCACGAGCAGCGCCGCGACGAGCACGACGTTGCACGCGGTCGCGGCGTCGAGCCCCCAGAGGTTCAGCGCGGCGGCCGGCGCGTAGCTCAGCCAGCCGTAGTAGACGAAGAGCGGCGAGCCGAGCCCCGCGGAGAGCTCGGGCAGCCAGCGAGGCACGAGCGCGCCGGCGCGCCACCCGTCGGCCAGCAGCAGCGTGCGCACGAGGTGAAACTCGTAGCGGTGCCCCTCGGGCCAGGCGTGCCCGAAGAAGCTGCGCGCGAACCAGAGCGTCGCGCCGAGCGCGAGCAGCGCGCAGGCGGCGTCGAGGGCGAGCCGACGGCGCCGCGCGCCGGCCTCGGGCGTGGGCGGATCGGAGGGGGCAGGAGGGGCCATGCGTCGAGGCTCGAGGGCGACGGCGCCGCGAGGCGCTCCACCGTAGAGGCAGCGCGGAGGCCGTTCAACGGTCGCGTGGCCCCCTCGCCGGCCCAGGCGCGCCGCCGGCCGCACCTAGCCTGCCCGTGGCCGTTGCGGTAGACGAGGCAATCGCTCGACGGAGGTCCGGACATGGCTGAAGTGCAGTTCTGGGGTCGGCTCTCGAATCTTTGGAAGGGCTTCATCAGCCTCTGGCTCGAGGACGTCGAGAAGAAGCAGCCCGAAATCGCGTACCAGAACGCCGTCGCGTCGATGACGGAGAAGTACGTCCGGCTCAAGCACGCGACCGCGGCCATCATCCGCCGCCGCGACGAGCTTCAGCTGCGCCTCGAGGGGGAGCAGAAGGAGCTCGCGCAGGTCACCGGCGATCTGAACGCCGCGATGGACACCAACCAGGACGACCTGTCGGTGGTGCTCATCCAGAAGAAGAACGCCGTGCAGGCGGCGATCGCCGAGCTCGACGCCGCCCTCGCGCAGGCCAAGAAGGACGCCGACGAGGCGAAGGGCTCGCTGCTCTCGGTCAAGTCCGAGATCGAGCGGCTCAAGGCCGAGAAGGACCGCATGCTCGCGAAGATGGAGAGCGCGCAGGCGCGCCTCAAGATCCAGGAGCAGATCGAGGGCCTCTCGGTCGACGCCGAGGTCAAGGCGCTCGAGACGGTGCGCACGCACATCAACACCGTGGTCGCCGAGGCGAGCCTCGGTCACGAGCTGGCCGAGAGCGACCTCGACACGCGCCTGCGCGCGCTGCGCCAGCAGAGCGGCACGACGACCGCCCGCTCGGAGCTCGACGCGATGAAGGCGGCGCGCGCCGCGCAGGCAGCGCAAGTCAAGAAGAGCATGTGAGCGGCGTGGCGACGCCCAAGCAGCTCCCCGAGTGGGCGGACCGGGTTCGCCGCAAGTACCTGCGGGGCGAGTCGGCGCTGTTTCTGCTGCACGACAACGTGTTCGACGCCGTCGTGCACGAGGGCAAGCTCTGGCCGCTGGTGGACTACCTCGCCGGGCCGCTGCTCGACGACAACAAGCGCAACATCCTCGTCTACGACCCGTCGAGCCGCGTGCGCGTCGTGAAGAAGGCGCCCGACGCCGTGGGCTTCGAGGCCCTGGTGGGCAAGCGCTCGCCCGCCGACGTGCTGCCCGCGCTCGAGGAGATCCTGCTGACCAACACCTCGACGGCGCTCATCGTGCCGTACGCCGAGTCGGTCGCGCCGCCGGGCGAGATGCAGTTCCTCTCCGAGCAGGACCGCGTCGCCATCGCGACGCTGCACCGCTGGTCGCTCGACGCGCGGCTCGCCGCGCGCGACGTCGTCGTGTTCCTCGTCGCCGGTCAGCTCGCCTCCGTGCACCCCATGCTGGTGTCCAACCCGCGCGTGGCCACGGTGCACCTCGGGCTGCCCGACGAGGAGGAGCGCCGCGAGGTGTGCCGCCTCGCCGACCCCTCGCTCGCGCCGGGCGAGGTCGCCGAGCTCGCGCGCCACACCGCGGGGCTGAAGGCCGTGCAGATCCACGGCGTGCTCTCGCCCGACGTCTCCCCCTCGGTGCCCGACGACCGCCGCGCCGCGCTCATCCGCGAGCTGCTCGGCGCCTCGCCCGACGCCGCCGCGCGCGCCACCAAGCTCGCCGGGCTCACGCGCGAGATGAGCGAGGCCGAGATCCGCCACCTCATCGACCCGGGAGCGCCCGCGGGCGCCGAGAAGGCCGACGCGCACCGCGAGATCCTGCGGCTGGTGCACACGCGCAAGCGCGAGATCATCGAGACCGAGTGCTTCGGGCTCATCGAGTTCATGGACGCGAAGCACGACTTCTCGGCCGTCGGCGGCATGACCGAGATCAAGGCCGAGCTCGTGCGCGTCGCCGAGGCCATCCGCGCCGGCGACGTGTCGCGCGTGCCGATGGGGCTGCTCTTCGTCGGCCCGATGGGCACGGGCAAGACGTTCATCGCGAACGCGTTCGCGAAGGAGTCGCAGATCACCGCGGTGAAGCTGAAGAACTTCCGCTCGAAGTGGGTCGGCTCGACCGAGGCCAACCTCGAGAAGGTGCTCGGCATCGTGCGCGCGCTCGGGCCCATCCTGCTCGTCATCGACGAGGGGGAGCGCTCGTTCGGCGACGACGGCGGCTCGGACGGCGGCACCTCGTCGCGCGTCATCGCGCGCATCAAGGAGTTCATGAGCGACCCGGACAACCGCGGTCGCGTCGTGTTCGTCCTCATGACCAACCGCCCCGACAAGCTCGACGCCGACATCAAGCGCGCCGGCCGCCTCGACCGCAAGATCCCCTTCTTCTACGCGACGACCGCCGAGGAGATCGAGGGCATCCTCGTCGCGCAGCTTCGCCGCCACGGCGTCGCGACCACCGTCGAGCTGCCGCGCGATCGCGAGTCGGTCTCCGCGCCGCTCGTCGGGTTCTCCAACGCCGACCTCGAGGCGATCGTGCTCGTGGCCAACGACCTCGCGCACCGCGCGGGGGGGCCCGTGACGGCCGAGACGTTCGCGTCGGCCATCCGCGACTACCTGCCGTCGCGCGACGAGAGCATGCTCCGCTACATGGAGCTGCTCGCCGTGTTCGAGGCGAGCTCGCGCGGCATGCTGCCGGCGAAGTACCGCGACATGACCAACGAGCAGCTCGATCTCGAGCTGCGCCGCGCCCGCATCGCCGTCGGGGCTTGATCGAGGAGGACCGAGATGACCATGAGCGCCCCCGTTTCGCTGGATCTGCGTCAGGTGCAGGCGATCGTACGCGGCATGTACCGCGTCGCGCAGGCCGACGGCGCGCACGAGCGCGAGCTCGTCCTCATGCGCGGCTTCTACGAGAGCTGCCGCGCCGAGGTGAGCGGGCTGGCGGACTTCGCCGAGGTCGTCGCGCGCGAGCTCGACCCGGCCGAGGCGCGGGCGGTCATCTCCACCCCCGAGCTGCGCGAGGCCTTCTTCCGCTCCTGCTACCTCGTCGCCTGGGCCGACGGACGGCTCAGCACCGAGGAGCGCGCCGTGCTCGACGCGCTCGCCGACGTGGTCGGCGTCGAGCGCGCGTCGCTCGCGGCCATCGCCGAGTCGGTGATGGATCAGCTCGTGGGCACCATCGCGCGCGCGCCCGACGCGTCGAGCATCGCGAAGCTGCGCTCCAGCATGAAGTGAGCGCTGCGGTGCGCTCTGCGATGAAGTGAGCGCTGCGGTGCGCTCTGCGATGAAGTGAGCGCTGCGGTGCGCTCTGCGATGAAGTGAGCGCGAGGCCGCGCTCCGCCAGGGAGTGAGCGCGGTGCGGGGCTAGCGCGCGGGGACGCGGGC
>CAITLX010000348.1 GCA_903893335.1 uncultured delta proteobacterium
ACGACGACGCGCGCGGGGCCGGCGACCGCATCGAGGAGCGCCTCTCGTCGGTGCGCGAGCGCGCGGCGGGCCTGGGGCTCGTGGACGAGGAGGCGCGGTGCGTCGCCGCGCTCGCGTCCCGCTACGCGTTCGGCGGCGCGTGGGAGAAGGCCGAGCAGGCCTCCGAGCGGCTGCTCGAGCTCGAGTGCCGCAGCCAGGCGTCGGGCGCCGGAGTGGACGCGTGGCAGACGCGCGCCGTCGTGCGTCAGACGCGCGGTGAGCTGGCGGCGGCGCTCGACGCGCGCCGCAACGCCGCGCTCGCCGCCGCGCGCGCCAACCTCAAGGAGCGCGAGGCCACCCTCACCATCAACGTCGGCTTCGCGCTCACCACCATCGGGGCGAAGGCCGAGGCGCGCGCGGCCATCGAGGCGGGGATCGGCATCGCGAACTCGATCGGCTCGGCCGGCGCGGTGCGCCACGGGTGCATGGTGCTGCTCGGCTTCGCGGCGACGTTCGGCTCCGACGACGCGCTCGACGTGCAGCTCGCCGACGCGCGCGCCGAGGCCGACGCCGCCGCGGCCGGGCACTGGGTGACCCCGGATCGCGCGACGCTGGGCGTGCTGTTCTACCGGGCCTCCGAGCTCATGGCGCGCTCGGGCGGCGCGGCCGACCCGCGCGCGCGCGCCCTGCTCGAGCGGGTCGCCGAGCACTACCGCGCGACGGGCAACCACGACGTGCTGCCGGCCGCGCTCGGGCTCTGGGCCGAGGCCGAGCGGCGCGCGGGCGACGCCGGGCGCGCGCGCACCATCGCGGCCGAGGCGGCCGATCTGCTAGAGCGCGGCGCGCCCAGCCTGCTCAACGAGGCGCAGGTGTACCTCGCGCTCCACGACGCGTGCGTCGACACCGGCGATCTGCGCGGGGCGCGCGACGCGCTCGTGCGCGCGCTTCCGCCGCTCGTGCGCCGCGTGCGCGGCCTGGTGGGCACCGCGCACGTGCGCACGTTCGTCACGCGCATGCCCTGCAACGTCGCGCTGCTCAGCGTGGCCGAGGCCTTCGACCTCCTGCCCGTCGAGCTCGCGGAGCTCCTCGCCAGCGCGACGTGACGCAGGGGGCCGCCTCGCTCTCGCGCCGCGAGGCCTGGGTGCTCTCGCTGGTCGCGACGCTCACCATGGCGGTGAGCTACGTCGACCGCCAGACGCTCGCGGCCGTCGCGCCCGACGTCACGCGAGACCTCGGCATCGACGACGAGCGCTACGGCTGGCTCGCGTCGGCCTTCTCCATCGCCTACCTGGTCGGCCCGCCGCTCGCGGGGCGCTGGCTCGACCGCGTCGGCGCGCGGCGTGGCCTGGTCGTCTCCGTGCTCATCTGGTCGGTCGTGGCCGCGCTGCACGCCGTGGCCCCCGGCTTCGCCATGTTGTTCGCGCTGCGGCTCGCGCTCGGGCTCGCCGAGTCCCCGTCGTTCCCCGGCGCGGCGCAGGCCGTCGAGCGCGCGCTCCCGCCCGGCGAGCGTGCCTTCGGCCTCGGCGTGCTCTTCACCGGCAGCTCCATCGGGGCGGCGATCGCGCCGCCCCTCGCGGTGGGGATCGCCGCGCGCTACGGCTGGCGCGCGGCGTTCGTGGGGACGGCCGTGGTGGGCCTCGCCTGGGTGCCGCTCTGGCTGCGCGTCACGCGCTCGGCGGCGGCGCGTCGCGCGCTGGCGAAGCCGAGCGAGGCTGCCTCCGTGGAGGTCGCCGCCTCCGCCCGGTCGCTCCTCGCGCACCCCGCGGTGTTGCGGGCGATTTGCGCGGTGCTGGCGACGGCGCCGATCATCGCGTTCTTCCTGCTCTGGTCGTCCAAGCTGCTGGTCGCCGTCCACGGCCTGCGCCCCTCCGAGGTGGGCAGGTACCTCTGGCTTCCCCCCGTGCTCTTCGACGTGGGCAGCGTGGCGTTCGGATGGCTCGCGTCGCGCGGCCGCTCGCGCCGGGTGCTGTTCGCGGCCGCCTCCGCGCTGGCCGTGACCGCGGGCTTCGTCGGGTGCTCGAGCGGCCCGTGGGCGACCGTCGCCGTCGCGGGCGTGGCGATGGCAGGGGGAGGTGGGGCCTTCGCGCTGCTGACCAGCGAGCTGCTCTCGTCGGTGCCACGCGACCGAGTGTCGTCCGCCGGAGGCATCACCGCCGCGGCGCAGTCGCTCGCGTACATCGTCGCGAACCTCGCGCTGGGGCGCTGGCTGGCGCGGACGCACCGCTGGGACGTCGCCTGCGTGGCGCTCGCCCTGTGGGTCGTGCCTGGGTGCCTCGCGTGGCTCGTCTGGCCGCGGGGGCGCGCGGAGCGCCCGGCGGACGCGGCCGGCTGAACGCGTCGAACCCGCGGGAAGCGCCCGCCTGAGCGCGTCGAACCCCCCTGGCCGCGCAAGGTGCAGCTTGACGTGCGGTCCTCCGGTTTCTACCGTCCTCGTCATGCACCGCAAGTGGGGGATGGCTCTGGTGTTCGTAGCGTTGGCGGGGTGCTCGGCCTCGGACGACGTGCCGCTGCAGGTCGGGGCCGACGCGGGGATCGTCGGCGACGGCGGCGTCTGCACCAACGCCGTGCGCGACGGCGCCGAGAGCGACGTCGATTGTGGGGGATCCTGCGCGCCCTGCGCCGACGGGCTCACGTGTGGGGCGGCAGCCGACTGCACGTCGCTCTCGTGCGCGGGGGGCGTATGCCGCGCCGCGACCTGCCAGGACGGCACCCGCAACGCGGTCGAGAGCGACGTCGACTGCGGCGGCGGCGCGTGCGGCCCCTGCGCGCTCGGCAAGCGGTGCGGCGTCGCCACCGACTGCGCGACCGGCGTTTGCCGCTCGGGGGTGTGCGTGGAGCCGACCTGCGGCGACCATGTGAAGAACGGCACCGAGTCGGACGTCGATTGCGGCGGCTCGATGTGTCAGCCCTGCGGCGACGGGCACTCGTGCGCTCAGCCCGGCGACTGCGCGACGGGCGTTTGCCACGCGGGGCAGTGCGTGGCCGGGTCGTGCTCCGACGGGGCGCACAACCAGGGCGAGAGCGACGTCGACTGCGGTGGCCCATGCGGCCGCTGCGGCGAGGGCAAGGCCTGCGGCAGCGCGGTCGACTGCGCGAGCAACACCTGCCACGGGAGCCTGTGCGTGGTCGCGTCGTGCGCCGACGCCGTGCGCGACGGCTTCGAGACGGACGTGGACTGCGGCGGCCCGTGTGGCCCGTGTGGCGCCGGGCTCGCGTGCGCGGTCGCGGCCGACTGCGCGAGCCTGCGGTGCGTGTCGGACGACGCCGGGTGGGCGTGCGCCGAGGCGGTGTGCGACGACGGCGTGCGCAACGGCAGCGAGACCGACGTCGACTGCGGCGGTTCGTGCGCTCCGTGCGGGTCGGGCGCCGCTTGCGGCAGCGGCGACGATTGCGCGAGCCACGTCTGCCACGGAGGCTCCTGCCAGTCGGCGACCTGCTTCGACGGAGCGAAGAATGGCGGCGAGACGGGCGTCGACTGCGGCGGCAACCTCTGCGCGGCCTGCACGACCGGCCAGCCCTGCGCCGCCTCGACCGACTGCGTCTCGCTCGTGTGCAACGTCACCTGCGCTGCGCCGAGCTGCCAGGATGGTCGACTCAACGGCTCGGAGAGCGACGTCGACTGCGGCGGCGCGACGTGCGCGCCCTGCGCCGCTGGCCGCGCGTGCCACGACGGCCCCGACTGCTCGGAGGGCGTGTGCCGCTCCAGCTACTGCCAGTACGCGACCTGCATCGACGGCGTGACCAACGGCAGCGAGACCGACGCCGATTGCGGGGGCTCGTGCCCCAACGGGTGCTCGCCGAGCAAGCGCTGCAGCGTGGACCACGACTGCACGACGGGGCGCTGCTCGGCCGGCATCTGCCAGTCGTGCTCGACGGACATCGACTGCACGTCGGGCTCGTGCATCGGCGGCAACTGCATCTGAGCGGGCAGGCGCTCGCGTGGCGAAGGCTCCCGGGCGGCCCGGTGCGCCGTCGACCGCTGCATCGGAGCGCAGCGCGGCCAGGCTCCGGCGCGGTGACCCGCCGGAGCCTCTCGACCGCGTCGCGCGGGCGACTCAGCCCTTCGGCTTGTCGGTGGGCTTGCCCGCTTCGCTCCAGCCCTTGATGCCGTCGGGGAAGACGGCGACGTTCGTGTAGCCGGCGGCGGCGGCCTTCTCGGCGGCGTGGTGCGAGGCGCCGCACTTGGCGCTCGCGCAGTAGAAGACGAGCGCGGTGTCCTTCTGCGCCGGAAGCTCCTTGGCCGCGTCGTAGTCCGAGCCCGAGAGGAGCACCGCGCCGGGGATGACGCCGAACTTCGCGCGCGTCTCGGCGTCGTTCGCGTCGACGACGGTGACCTTCTTCTCGGCCTGCAGCCCTACGAGCTCGGCGACCGTGACCGTCTTCAGGTGGCTCGCGGCGCCCGCGTGCTCGTGCGCGCACTCGGGGCAGGGGCAGTCCTTCTTGTGCTCGGCGCCCTGAGCGTGGTGGCACGGCTGCTTGGCCTGGGCTGCGCCGTGGTCGCAGTGGTGGGCGCACCCGAAGGCGGCGACGGAGAGGGAGAGCGAGGCGGCGGCGAGCAGGAGGGGCGTCTTCATGGGGCGCCAGCGTAGCGCCGCGGCGCCGGGAGGCCAACCGTGCGGAGCGGGGCTCAGCGCAGCGGCTCGCCCGAGCTCGCGGCGACCGGGTCCTTCAGCGCGCGGTAGCGGCGGTACCAGCCGAGCACCTTGACGACGTAGTCCTGCGTCTCGTCGTACGGGGGGATGCCACCCCAGCGCGCCACGGCGCCCTCGCCCGCGTTGTAGCCGGCGATGGTCAGCTGGAGGTCGCCGTTGAACGTGTTGGCGAGGATGCGCAGGTAGCGCACGCCCCCGAAGATGTTGTCGCGCGGGTCGAACGCGTCGCGCACCTGCATGCGCTGGCCCGTCTCGGGCATCAGCTGCATGAGGCCCTGCGCGCCGACGACCGACACGGCGCGCGGGTCGTAGTCGGACTCGACCTTGATGACGGCGCGCACCAGCTCCTCGGGGATCTGGTAGAGCGCGCCGGCCTGGCGGATCCACTCGTCGTAGCGGGAGAAGCGCTCGGGCGAGCCGTCGCTCGGCGAGAAGGGGGTGACGCCGGCGGCGGGCTTGCGCGCTCCGTCGCGCGAGCGGAGGTAGAGCCGGTAGCGGCCGTCGCCCGCGGGCCGGTTGGTGAAGTGCATCACCCCCTCGGCGTCGACGTAATGGTAGATGTCCGCGGCGGCGAGGCCCGACAGCAGCAGCGAGCTGCCGAGGACGCAGGCGGCGGTGAACGAGCGTCGCATCCGGCGGGTAGAGGCTAGCACGGGCACGGCGACCTCCTGATCGTAGGGGAGGCGGAGGCCGGCGGACAAACGAACGGAGCGAGCGCGCACCGAGGTGTGGGCCTTCCGTGTCGCGGGGGGGTACGATGCGCGTCGAGGATCGATGGAACTCTGGGAGCGCGTCGTCGCGGCCGTGGTCGCCGTCTTGTTCGTGGCGTACCTGTCGTGGCGCTACCGCCCGGCGGTGCTCGCCGCTCGGCCCGGCGTCCTGGCCGCCGTGCTGCACGCGCGCGACCGGGCGCGAGGCGCGAAGGACACCGCCGGCCGGGCCACGGCGCTCCTCGAGGCGGCCGAGCTCTCGGCCCGTGCCGGGCACGTGACGTCGGCCATCGGCTACTGCCTGCGCGCCGCGCGCGTGGCGCCCACGTCGGTCGAGCCCGTGCTCGCGCTGCGCCGCCTGCTCGAGCGCCGCGCGCCCGAGGACCTCGAGCGGCTGCTCTGGCGCAGGCTCGGCAGCTCTCCGCTCGGCGGCGACACCGACCCGGTCGCGCGCGTCGCGCTCGAGGGGCTCGTCGCGCTCTACGCCGGCCGCCTCAAGGATCGCGATCGCGCCGCGGCGCTCGGCCAACTGCTCACGCGGGTCTGACCCCGCATCCGGCGCTCACGCGGGTCTGCGCGGGCTGCAGGCGCCGTGCGTCAGCCGGGCGCCCAGAGCGAGTGCGGCAGCGCGTGGCGGTGCCAGAGCGCGAGCACGTCCATCGAGAGCGCCACGGTGATGTGCACGAGGAAGCCCGAGTAGATGCTGCGCGTGCGCATCGCGAGGCTGCCGAGCACGATGCCGGCGATGATCGCGCCGTTGGCCTCGAGATAGGGCTTACCGTAGTGGATCATGCAGTAGGGCACGCACATCGCGAAGATGGCGCCCGAGCCGAACGAGCGCCGCAGCGCGCCGAGCCACAGCCCGCGGAAGAAGACCTCGAGGGCGAAGAACTGCACGAAGTACATCGCCTCCCAGAGCGCGAGGTCGCACAGGCTCCGCGAGCACTGCTTGTAGAACGGGTAATAGGTTCCGAAATCGGGCTGCCGCGAGACGAGCAGCATCGCCGGCACGACGAACGCCAGGCACACGCCGTAGATCCACGCGTGCTTGAGCAGGCCGCGGGTGCGCAGCCCCATGTCGAGCAGGCTGTCCTTGGGGAACATCGCCTTCCACGCGGCGAACGGCACGACGACGTAGCCGAGCACGCGCGCGAACACCCACCACGCGTAGCCGTACAGCTCGTCGTACTTCGCGAGCTTGATCCACCGCAGCGCGAGCGCGCGCTTGTCGGGCGCGACGGCGTCGATGCGCGCGAGCATCGGGCGGATGGCCTCGTCGTAGGTGCCGCGGCCGCCGTAGTACTCCTGCATCGTCAGCACGACCGCCGCGATGACGAACAGCGCCCAGGGGCGAAGATCGTTGCGACGCTCGGCGAGCAGCTGGCCGCGGTGCTCCTGGGCCTCGAGGTCGAGCTGCCGCCAGGTGTCGCGGAAGAACGCCCAGATGAGCGGCGAGATCGCGACGAGGATCGGGATCGGCAGCAGCGCCTTGACCGCGGGCTTCTCGAGCCAGGTCGTCCACGTCGCGTGCGCCGGCGCGGCCGCGGCCGCCACGGGGAAGATCGACTGCTGGAGCAGCGCGAGCAGCGTCACGTGGCCGCTGCCGAGGCGAGGGAGATGCCGTGGCGCAGGCGCGCGAGCGTCTCGGCCTTGCCGAGCACGGCCATGGTCTCGTAGAGGCCGGGGCTGACGCTGCGGCCGCTGAGCGCGACGCGGGCGGACTGCGCCACGTCCTTGATCGCGAGCCCCTCGGCGGCGAGCCAGGCCGACACGGCGGACTCGATCGACGCGGTCGTCCACGCCTCGAGCGGCTCGAGCACCGCGGTGAGGGCGACCAGGCGCGGCGCCTGCTCGGGCACGAGGAACTTCGCGCGGGCCTTCTCGTCGAACGCCGGAGCGCGGAAGAAGAAGGCGAGCGCGTCGGCGGCGTCCTTCAGCGTGAACGCGCGCTCGCGCACCAGCGCGACGGCCTCGGTGAGTCGCGCGGGGTCGGCGTCGGCGACGCCGACGGCGCGCAGGAAGGGCAGCACCATCGCGGCGTAGCGGTCGGTCGCCGTCAGCTCGGGGCGCTTGAGGTGCTCGAACGCGATGGCGGCGAATTTCTTCGCGTCGAACTTGCCGTCGGACTTGTTGACGCTCGCGAAGTCGAACTTCTCGATGAGCGCCTCGCGCGAGAAGATCTCGTCGTCGCCGTGCGACCAGCCGAAGCGGGCGAGGTAGTTGAGCACGCCCATCGGGGAGTAGCCGAGCGACTGGTACTCGCCGACGCTGACCGCGCCGTGGCGCTTCGACAGCTTCTCGCCGCTCGGGGCGAGCATCATCGGCAGGTGCGCGAACGCGGGCGGCGACGCGCCGAGCGCCTCGTAGAGCAGCAGCTGCGGCGGGGTGTTGACCATGTGGTCGCGGCCTCGCGCGACGAGCGAGATGCGCATCTCGAGGTCGTCGACGACGGCGCCGAAGTTGTAGAGCGGCACGCCGTCGGAGCGGACGAGCACGAAGTCCTGCTGCGCCGCGTTGGGGGTCGTCACCGTGCCGAACACCAGGTCGTCGTAGGTGACGGCGCCGGCGCCGGGCGTGCGGAACCGCACGACGTAGGGCTTGTCGGGCGCGTCGGCGCGCTCGCGGCAGGTGCCCGGGTAGCGGAAGTTGGCCTTGGGATCGCGCGCCTTGAGCGCGGCGCGCTGCTGGTCGAGGTCGTCCTTGGTGCAGAAGCAGCGGTACGCCTTGCCCGTGGCGATGAGGCGCTCGGCGTAGTCGCGGTAGAGCGCGAGCCGCTGCATCTGGAAGTACGGGCCGTGCGGGCCGCCGACCTCGGGGCCCTCGTCCCAGTCGAGCCCGAGCCAGCGCAGCGAGTCGAAGATGACCTGCCGGCTCTCGTCGGTGCTGCGCTCCTGGTCGGTGTCCTCGATGCGCAGCACGAACGTGCCGCCGTGCTTTCGGGCCCAGAGCCAGTTGAACAGCGCCGTGCGCACCCCTCCGATGTGCAGGTAGCCGGTCGGCGAGGGGGCGAAGCGGACGCGCGGCGCGGAAGCTGCGGACATGGTGCGGGCCGCGTGTAGCAGAGGGGCGCGGGGGGGGCCAGACGCGGCGTCGCCCGCGCGCATCGTTGACCGGCGGCGCGCGGTCCTGTACTCCCGTCCAGAAGGGCACCATGCGCCGCTCGCCGCTTTCCACGAGCCTCGGGCTCGCCTGTCTGGCGCTCCTCGCGCCTGCGCTCTGCGTCGCCGGCTGCTCGGAGGACGTCACCCCCGCTGCCACCGCGCTGTCGGGGGGCTGCTCGGTCAACACCGACTGCAACGCTCCGCTGGTCTGCGCCTTCGCGCGCTGCCACGTCGCCTGCACGCAGTCGCGCGATTGCGCGGCGGGCGAGCGCTGCGTCGCGAGCGACCGCCCCTACCACGTCTGCCTCCTGCCCGAGGAGTCGCGCTGCGCCTACAACAGCGACTGCAAGGGGCTCAACCAGGTCTGCGGCGTCGATGGCCAGTGCCGCGACCGCTGCTCGGGCGCCCGCGACTGCCTGCTCGGCCAGAACTGCGTCACGGGCACCTGCGCCGACCCGACCGAGCTCGACGCCGGCTCGCTGCCCGCCACGAGCGACGCGAGCGCCGAGGCGAGCGGTCAGCCCTGCTCGTACAGCTCCGAGTGCCCCGAGCCCTTCGTGTGCAAGGTCGGCCTCTGCACCTACGAGTGCCAGGGCGACGTCGACTGCGCGCCGGGCCAGGCATGCACCGACCACCACTGCCTCGTGCCGCTCTGCGGCGGCGAGGACGGCGGCCCGGGCGCCGGCGCGGCCTGCACCTACAGCTCGCAGTGCGCCGAGCCCCTCGTCTGCCGCTACGGCCGCTGCGACTGCGAGTGCCTGGGCGACACCGACTGCAAGGTCGGCTTCGTGTGCCAGAGCCACGCGTGCGTCACCGCTCCGCCGGCCCCCTGACGGGCGCGCGCGGCGCCGGCCTCTCGGTGCGCTCCCACGCGTGACGCGCGGGTCGCGGCGGGCGTACGCTCGACGCCGTGGCGACCCATTTTCGCACCTGCACCCTCTGCGAGGCGATGTGCGGCCTCGCCATCACGCACGAGGGGTCGAGCATCACCTCGATCCGCGGCGACGACGACGACCCGCTGAGCCGCGGGCACATCTGCCCCAAGGCGCTCGCGCTCGGCGACCTGCAGGACGACCCCGACCGGCTGCGCACGCCGGTGCGGCGCACCGCGACGGGCTGGGAGCCCATGGCCTGGGACGACGCGCTCGCGCTCGTGGCCGAGCGCCTCGGCGCGACGCGGCGCGAGCATGGGCGACGGGCCGTGGCCGCGTACCAGGGCAACCCCACCGTGCACAGCTCCGGCGCCATCCTCTTCGGCACGATGCTGTGGAAGGAGCTGGGCGCGCAGAACTTCTCGGCGACGTCGGTCGATCAGCTGCCGCACATGCTCGCGGCGCTCGAGATGTTCGGCCACCAGCTTCTCCTGCCCGTGCCCGACGTCGATCGCACGCAGCACCTGCTCGTGCTCGGGGCGAACCCCGTCGTCTCGAACGGCAGCCTGATGACCGCGCCGGGCATCGGTCGCCGGCTGCGCGCGATCCGCGACCGCGGCGGGCGCGTCGTCGTCGTCGATCCGCGGCGCACCGAGACGGCCGAGCTCGCCGACGAGCACGTCGCCGTCCGTCCGGGCGCCGACGCGTGGCTCCTGCTCGCGATGCTCGAGGCCATCTTCTCCGAGGGGCTCGCGCGTCCGGGCAGGCTCGCGACCTGGAGCGACGGCCTCGACGTCGTGCGCACCGCGGCCGCTCGGTTCCCAGCCGAGCGCGTGGCGGCGCGGGTCGGCGTGGACGCGCCGACGATCCGGCGGCTCGCGCGCGAGCTCGCGGAGGCCCGACAAGGCGTCGTCTACGGTCGCATCGGCATCTGCTTGCAGCAGCACGGCACGTCGGCTGCGTGGCTCGTCAACGTGCTCAACGTCGTCATCGGCGCGCTCGACGCTCCCGGCGGCGCGATGTTCACCCGGCCTGCGTTCGACCTCGTCGGCCTCGCGTCGCGCATCGGCATGCGCGGCGCGTTCGGGCGCTGGCGCAGCCGCGTGCGCGGCCTGCCCGAGTTCGGCGGCGAGCTGCCCGTCGCGGCGCTCGCCGAGGAGATCGACACACCGGGCGAGGGGAGGGTGCGCGCGCTCGTCACGGCGGCGGGCAACCCCGTGCTCTCGACGCCGAACGGTCGGCGGCTCGACGCGGCGCTCGCGAGCCTCGATTTCATGGTGTCGGTCGACTTCTACGTCAACGAGACGACGCGCCACGCGCACGTCATCCTGCCCCCGACGGCGCCGCTCGAGCGCGACCACTACGACGTCGCGTTCCACGCGCTGGCCGTGCGCAACACCGCGAAGTGGTCCCCCCCGTTGCTGCCGCGCCCCGAGGGGGCCCTGCACGACTGGGAGATCTTCCTCGAGCTCGCGACCCGGCTCGGGGCGCAAGGCGGAGCGCGCGCGCGCGCGGTGGCCTGGGCCCAGCGCGCGGCGCTCGGCAAGCTCGGCCCGCGCGGCGTGGTCGATCTCGCCCTGCGCACCGGCGCGTACGGCGCGGGGCGCGGCGGCCTCTCGGTGGCGGCGCTCGAGGCCGAGCCGCACGGGCGCGATCTCGGCGCGCTCGAGCCCTGCCTGCCCGGCCGCCTCTTCACCCGCCACAAGCGCATCGCGCTCGCGCCGCCGACGTTCGTCGCGGAGCTCGCGTGGCTCGACGAGCAGCTCGCCGTCGCGCCGCCCGCGCTGGTGCTCATCGGCCGCCGCGAGGCGCGCACGAACAACTCGTGGCTCCACAACAGCGAGCGGCTCGTGAAGGGACCCGAGCGCTGCACGCTGCGCATGCACCCGGACGACGCTCGCGCGCGCTCGCTCTCGGCGGGGGCCCGCGTGCGCGTCTCGTCGCGGGTCGGCGCGGTCGAGGTCACGCTCGAGACGACCGACGAGCTTCGGCCCGGCGTCGTGAGTCTGCCGCACGGTTGGGGCCACGGTCGCGCGGGCGTGCGGCTGCGGGTCGCGTCGGCGCACCCCGGCGTCAGCGTGAACGACCTGACCGACGAGACGCTGGTCGACTCGCTCTCGGGCACCGCGGCGCTCAACGGGGTCGAGGTGCGCGTCGAGGGCGTGTGAGCCGCGCAGGCGCGTTTGCTCGCGCCGCGGGCTGGTGTAGGACGCCTCCATGCCCATCACGACGACGTACGACGGCGCCGTAGCCGTCGCCCGCATGGAGATGCCGCGCGGCAACGCGATCGGCCTGGCGTTCCTCGACGCGATCGCCGCGGCGCTCGACGAGGTCGAGGCCTCGCCGGCGCGCGCGCTCGTGCTCACCGGGCACGGCAAGGTGTTCTCGACGGGGCTCGATCTCGTCGAGGCCTACGACTTCGACCGCGCCGCCCTCACGACCTTCGTGGACCGCTTCGACGAGCTCTTCCTGCGCGTCTTCGCCTTCCCCAAGCCCCTGGTCGCCGCCGTCAACGGGCACGCGGTCGCCGGCGGCTGCATCCTCGCGACGGCTGCCGACTGGCGCGTGATGGCGCCGGGCCCGTTCGTCACCGGGGTGACGGAGGCCACGCTCGGCATCCCGTTCCCGATCGCGGCGTTCGAGGTGGTGCGCTGGGCGCTCCCCGTCGCGACGTGGAACGAGACGTTCATGGAGGGCAGGCGCTGGTCGCCCGACGATGCCCTGAAGATGGGCATGGTCCACGCGCTCGCCGGCGAGGCAGGCGTCGTCGCCGACGCGACCGAGCGGGCCCGGGCGCTCGCCGCCATCGAGCCCGACGCGGCGCGGTCGATCAAGCTCGAGCTCAAGCGCGACACGCTCGCGGCGATCGCGTCGCGCAAGGTCGAGACGCGCGCGCGCTTCGTGGACGCGTGGTTCGGCCCCGTCGCGCGCGAGAAGATCGGCCGCGTGCGCGACGAGCTTCTGGCGCGCAAGAAGGGCTGACCGGGCGGCTTCCTCCGCGGGGGGCGCGAGGGCTGGGTCAGCCGCCCCAGGTGTCGTAGGCGACGAGCAGCGCGACCGCGACGCTGGCGGCGACGAGGCTCCAGCCGATGCGCTTCATGTGGCGCACGCTGGGCCGCGCGAGCACGAGCCCCAGCGACGCGACGACGAGCGCGAGCGCCGCGGGCTCTCCGGTGCCGCCGGGCCCGTGCGGCGCACAGAAGAAGGCGATGGGGAGCAGCGCGAGCAGCGTGGGCAGGGGCAGCACGCTGCCGAGGCGCGTCCGGCGCGAGGGGGGCGTCGCGACGGCGCGCACACCCACCGTCGTCGCGGTGAACGCGACGAGCCAGAGCGCGCCGAGGCGTGCGGCGGCCTCGAGCGGCAGACCGCTGGCGAGCGCGACGGGGACGGCTCCCGATGCGAACGCGAGCGACGCGAGGAGCTCGCCGCCGAGCGTGCGCTCCTTGCCCTGCGCCGCGACCCAGCCGACGAGCACCGCGAGCGCGCCCGCGCCGAGCGAGGCGAGCCGGGCAGCCGGAGGGGCCAGCGCGAGCCCGGTGAGGCCGAAGGCCGCCGCGAACAGGCCGAGCTGGAGCAGGCGACGCCGCGCGCGTGGGCCGTCGTCCTCGGTCGCGCGGCGACCGCGCCGCCCCGTCGCCACGAGCCAGGGCTCGTGGGCGAGGAAGACCAGCACCGCGGCCGTGGCGAGCGACCACGCTGCCGCATGGGGCCGCGCCGCCGCGAGCGCAGTCGTGAGGGGGAAGACGAGCTGCCCGTACGCGCCGTGCTCGCGCGGAGCGAGCGAGCGAGGCCCCGAGGTGGGCTGGGGGGCTCGGGGGCGCGACACGGCGCGCAGCGTGCACGATGTGGGGGCCGCTCGCCAGGGCCCGACGCCCTCTCACCAGGCCGTCACGCCCATGCGGTAGGCCGCGTAGAACGACGCGTAGAAGGTCGCGTGGAACGCGACGTAGGCCAGCGCTCCGCGGTGGCCGTACGAGCGCTCCGCCTCGGGCACCGACTCGCTGTCGTAGGGCGACAGCACGAGCCGCCACACGACGGCAGCGAGCAGCACGCCCGCGAGGCCATCGACCAGGAAGTGCTGCTTGGTCGTGTAGACCGTGACCATGATGCCGAGCACGACCGGCCAGGCCCACCGGCCGAGCGACGGC
>CAITLX010000349.1 GCA_903893335.1 uncultured delta proteobacterium
GGAGGAACTTGTCGGCGACGCGGGCGGCTTGATCGAGCAGGCCGCCCGGGTTGCCGCGGAGGTCGAGGACGAGGCCGCGGATCGGGCCCTTCGCGCGCAGGCCGTCGAGCGCCGCTTCGAGCTCGGTCGTGGTGGTGGCCTGGAACTGCTTGAGCCGCACGTAGCCGACGTCGCCGTCGAGCAGCTTGGCCTCGACCGATTTCACGCGGATCTGCTCGCGCTCGAGCTCGAAGGGGCGCACGCCCTGCCAGCCGCCGTCGCCGTCGCGGTGCACCCAGACGACGACCTTCGTCTTGGGCTCGCCGCGCAGGCGCTTGACGGCGTCGTCGAGCGGCATGTTGAGCGTCGACTCGTTGTTGATCTTCGTGATGCGGTCGTAGCGCTTGAGCCCGGCGCGCCCGGCGGGCGTGTCGGGCATCGGGTTCATCACCGTGAGCTGCTGGTCGCGGATGGCGATGACGATGCCGAGGCCGCCGAAGGCGCCCGACGTGGAGAGGTTCATCTCGCGGTAGGCGTCGGGCGAGAGGAAGACCGAGTGCGGGTCGAGCGTGTGCAGCATGCCGTTGCACGCCGCGTACTCGACCTCGCGCAGATCGACGTCGGTCGCGCGCAGCTTGCCCTGCAAGAAGGCGAAGACCTCGCGCAGCCGCGAGGCGACGTCCCAGGGGCCCTGCACGTTGTCGACGCGGAACTTCTTCTCGTCGGCCTCGACGCGGACGGACACCTCGGGGGCGTTCTCCTCGTAGTGGACGATGACCTGCGCGACGTCCTTCTGGACGTAGTTGAGCGCCGAGAGGAACATCTCGCGCGGGTGCACGCGCGAGGGGTCGACGTACTTCTCCTTCACCGTCTGGATCGTCTGCACGACGGCCTCGAGCCGCGTGAGATCGTAGTTGGCCCGCGACGCCGGCGCGCTGAGCGCCAGGGCTGGCTCGAGCCCGCGCCACAGGCCGCCGGTGCGGAACGTGACGGCGAAGTACGACGCGAGGGAGAACGCCGCGAGAAGCACGACGAGCTTCGTGAGACGCTCGAACAGGCGCATGGGGGCGAGTGTAGAGGAGGTGCCGCCCGGCGCCACCATGGCGCGGCGCGCGGCCCTCGGAATGTCAGGGGGCGGGGCGGGGCGAGGCGCCCTGCGGCACGCGCGCCGTGGGCTTCTTCTCGTCCTGCTTGATCGAGTAGCGCACGAGCGCGCGCAGCACGTCGTTGCGCTCGACGTCGCCGAGCACGCGCTTGACGTCCTCGTACACCGACGGGTCGACGAGCAGCGCGCCGAGCGTGCCCTTGCCCGCGCGCACGTCGGCGAGCAGGCCGTGCAGATCGGCCGACGCCGCCGCCGCCTCGGTGACGAGGTTGGCCGCGGGGCCCGGGCCTCCGTAGAGCAGCGCGCGCGCGAGGCCGTCCCCCTCGCGGATGCCCTTGAGCGCGGTGGCCAGCTCGGTCGCGGCCTGGCCGGCGCCCTCGAGCGCCTGCTTGCCCGACTCGCCGTAGAGCGCCTCGTGCGCGAAGCCGGGGCCCTTCTCGACGCGGGCGACGAGCGCGTGCACGTCGGTGAGCGTGGCGTCGAGCTCGGTCGCGGCGTGGTCGAGCGTGCCGACGAGGTGCGAGAGGCGGTCGGCCTCCTTCGGGTCGGACAGCAGGCGGTGCACGTAGCCGTCCCCCTCGGCGACGCTGCGCAGCACGATCTGCATCGAGCGCGCGCTGCCTTGCAGGTCGCGGTGCAGCTGCTCGTCGGAGAGCGACTTGGACGTCACCTCGAGGTTCTCGAGGATGCGCTGCGCGTGCTCGGTCATCGAGCCGACCTGGCCGACGAGGTTGGAGAGGTCGGAGGGGTCCTGCCCCTGGATGGTGCCGCCGGGCGGGACGACGGCGTGGCCTGCGGTGCCGCCGGCCAGCTCGATCATCTTGTCGCCGAGCAGGCCCTTGTTGGCGACCTTCGCGAGGGTGTCGTCGCGGATGCGGCCGGCCTCGTCGCCGACGATGTGCAGCGTGACGTAGAGGCGGTCGTCGCGCGGGTCGTCGCTGTGGGCGACCTTCGCGACGCTGCCGATGTCGACGCCGCCGAGCCGCACGGGCGCGCCGATCTTCAGGCCTTGCACGTCGCGGAAGCTGACGTGGAAATCGCGCTTGGGGGCGAAGGCGCGCCGCTCGTCGCCGATGAGGAAGATGATGAAGCCGGCCACGATGAGGCCGGCCAGCACGAAGCCGCCGACGCGCGTCTCGCGGGAAAGCGCCATGGTCGTCGGCCTTTATGTCACATCCGGTCGAGCCGTGGCGAGCCGAGCGGGCACGGCGTCGCCGTCGAGCCACAGGTGGGGTGTGGCAACGGCTGCCACAGTCGGCCCCGAGGAGGGCATTTTCGGCCGGATTTCGCGTGGCCCGTTCGTTGCGTAGGGACAGGGCGCCACGCAGCGGCGTGTCCCGACGAACATGCGAACCCTCGCCTCCGCCTCGCTCCTCCTGCTCGCGCTCGCGCTCGCCGCCGAGCGCCCGGCCCACGCGGCCCCTCCGCCTCCCGAGGCCGCGAGCGGCCATGTGCTGGGGCTCGACGGGGCCGACATCGTCGTCGATCTCGGCGAGGCCAAGGGCGCCCGCGACGGCGCGCTCGTCGAGCTGTGGCGGCCGCTGAAGCTGCGCCACCCGATCACGGGCAAGGTGCTCGAGGACCGCTTCCGCATCGGGGCGCTGCGCGTGCAGCAGGCGCGCAGGACGCTCTCGCTCGCGCGGGCCGAGGGCACGCTGGCGCGCACGGTGGCGCCGGGCGACGTCGTCATCCTCGTGCCCGAGCCGGGGGCCGAGCGCGTCGCCGCCGCCGAGCCGGCGGCAGCCGCGCCGACGACGGCGGTCGCCCCGGACGCGACC
>CAITLX010000350.1 GCA_903893335.1 uncultured delta proteobacterium
CCCGCACGACGCCGCGCTCGCGGTCGAGGCCGAACGGGTCGCGCGCGCAGCCGGCGACGACCGGCTCCTGCTCGACGCGCTCGGGGCGCTCTCCGCGCACCACGAGGTCGATCCGCGCGAGATCGTCGAGCTCGCGCGGAGGGTCGGCGACCCGGCGCGCGAGGAGCAGGCCCTGCGCGCGATCGTCGAGGGCGCAGGCGTGGCCCTGGAGCCGGCAGAGCGCGCCTGGGCGGCAGCCGAGCTCGCCGAGCTGTGCGTCGCGCGCGGTGACCTCGAGGGCGCCGTGGCGTGCAAGGAGCGACTGGCCGCCGACAGCCCTCCGGCCGAGGCGTGCGCCGCGCTCCGCGAGGCTGCTGCGCTCGCCCGCGACGCGCTCGGCGATCCGGGGCGCGCGGTGCGCGCCTACGAGCGCTGCCTCGCGATCGAGCCCGCCGACCGCGACGCGTGGGGCCCGCTGCTCGAGCTGCACCGTGTGCTCGGCGACGAGCCGGCGCGGCTGGCGCTGCTCGCGACCGTCGTCGCGTTGCTCGACGCCTCCGACGAGCGCTCGCGGCTGCGGGTGGAGCTGTCGAGCTCGCTCGCCCTCGATCCGGCGCGCCTCGACGAGGCCATCGCGGTGCTGCGTGACGAGGTGGCCGAGGACCCGGGCGCCGCCGAATCGGTGACTTCGCTCGCCGCGCTGCTCGAGCGCCGCGGGCACCTGCGCGAGCTGGCCGACCTGCTCGGAGGTCAGCTCGAGCGCGCGCGCGTCGTGTGCGACGCGGCGGCGGTCGTCGAGCTCGCGCTGCGCCTGGGCGCGCTGCACGAGCGGGTCGGCGAGCCCGCGCTCGCGGCCGACACCTTCGCCATCGCGCTCGAGTGGGCGCCTTCGAGCGCCGTCGCCGCGAGCGCGCTGGAGCGCCTGCGTGGCGTGCGCCACGAGAGCCCGACGCTCGACGCCGACGCGCTGCTCGACGACTGGACCGACGGCGAGGGAGAGCCCGAGCCCATCGAGCTCGATCTCGACCCCCTCGACGGGGTCCCCGGCGCGCCCGAGCCGACGTCCGGGCTGGAGCTCGAGGTGGTGTCGGACGAGCGCGAGCCGACGCCTGGGCTGGAGCTCGAGGTGGTGTCGGACGAGCGTGAGCCGACGCCTGGGCTCGAGCTCGAGGTGGTGTCGGACGAGCGTGAGCTGACCCCGGAGCTGGAGCTCGAGATCGTGGCCGACGACACGCCGGGCACGGCGTCGGTCGCCGCCCACCCCGACGGCGACGCTGCGCGTGCCTGGTACGAGCGAGCGCAGGAGAGCGTGGCGCTCGGCGCCGACGACGAGGCGCTGGCCGATCTCGAGCGCGCCTTCGAGCTCGGCGCAGGCGCCTACGTCGCGGAGCTCGTCTCCGCCTACGAGCGAGCGATCGACCGCGCGCGCGGCGAGCGCGAGCGCGATCTGCGCCTCCGGCTCGCCGACGTGCTCGTCCGGTCGGGCGCCCTCGCGGCGGCGCGCGGACACCTGACCGAGTGGTTGCGCCGCGAGCCCGACGACGCGCAGGCCCTCGAGGCGCTCGCCCGGCTCGAGGGGAGCCGCGCGGCGCTCGCGCGCACGCTCGCCGCCACG
>CAITLX010000351.1 GCA_903893335.1 uncultured delta proteobacterium
CGCGCGGCTCGCGCTCGCGCTCGGCGCGGGGGGCGCGTGCGGCAGCCTCGGGCCGCCGAGCCAGGGCACGATGCACGTCACGTGCGACGACCTCACCCGCTACGCGTGCCCCAACGACGCGCCGCTCGCTGCCTCCGACCTCGCGCTTTGCCGCACGCTCGTGTCCGAGCCCGCGTGCGGGAGCACGTACCAGACGCTCCTCGACTGCGCGCTGATGCGCCGAGCCTGCGACGCGAACGGGCAGGCGCTCCCCCCCACCGGGTGCGACGCCGCGCAGAGCGCCTACACGGCGTGCAAGAGCGCCGACGCGGGGACGGGCGTCACGTGCAGCGTCGCCTCGCTCGCCCCCTGCGTCGATGGCTCGTCGCTGCAGCGCTGCACCGGCGGCGGCACCTGCTCGTACGTCGCCTCGGGCCAGACGGTCGACTGCGGCACCTCGTGCACGCAGGCCTGCTACGACGCCGCGACCGCCATCTGCAACCGCTGAGCCGACGCTGGGGCGTCCTGTCGCGGCCGCGCGCGCAACCGCGTGCGAGCGGGGCCCATCGGGTGTAGGCATGGGCAGATGAGCCGCCTTCGAAGCTCCTCGGGACGATCCGTGTCGGTCGCGTGCGCGATCGCCGCAGCGATGGGCGCAGGCTGCGCCACCGGCGTCGGCGATCTCGGCGGCATGTCGAGCCGCTCGGACGCGGGCTCGATGGGCGGCGCAGGGGGCACGCACGCCGACGCAGGTGTGGCGAAGGACGCCGGCCACGACGGCGCCGCAGGCGCGGCGGGTGGCGCCTCCGACGCGGCTGCCGACGGCGCCGGGTCCGCGGATGACGCGGGCTCGGGCGGCGGCGGCGCGGGTGGAGGCGGAGCAGGCGGCGGCGGCGGGACGGGCGGCGCCGGAGGCGCGGGTGGCAGCGGTGGAACCGGTGGCCTCGGCGGATCCGGTGGCCTCGGAGGGACCGGCGGCACCGGTGGCGCGGGCGGGCTCGGGGGAGCGGGCGGAACGGGTGGGGGGACCAACGCCCCCTTCGCTGCCACCGTGGGCGTCGGGTGCTTCTCCGGCTCGGAGTGCACCGGGGCCAACGCGATCCCCGGCGGCTACTGCGCGCAGGTCGGCATCTGCACGACGCACTGCAACACCCACGAAGACTGCGGCTGCGCGCCCGGCCTGAGCGATCTCGACATCGCGCTCGGCGCCTGCCCCGCGGCGTGCGCCGACTACTACGGCACGCAGTACTGCTTCCGGGTCTGCGACACCGACGCGCAGTGCGAGGGCAGCTCGACGTGCTGGCCCCCGCCGGGGGGCGGCGGCGCGGCCTACTGGATCTGCGAGCCCTGAGCCCGCCGTGCGCCGGGCGCGCAGAGCGTCGCCACGGCGAGCCGGCTTGGGATAGGCTGACGCGACCGACGCGATGCTGACGGCACAGGCCCACGAAGCGCTCTCGACGCTCGCGAACGCGCTCACCGGCCGCGCCGAGCTCGAGGGGGCGCTGCTCGCCCGCTTCGCCGCGCACGGCGCGCACGTCGCCGGCGTGCCCGGCGGCGACGAGCTTGCCGCCGACCTGGCCCACGCGGCTGACGTCGTCGACGCCGCGCTCTCCGCGCTGCACGAGGGGGAGGCCGCCGCGCTCGACGCGCTCTTCGCCGGCCCCGAGGGCTCGGTGGTGCTGGCCTGGTGCACGGCGGGCGCGGGGCGTCGCGACACCCGCGTCGCTCCGCTGCTGACGGCCGCCGCGCGTCGGCGACCGCTCACCGCTCGCGTCGCGCTCGCCGCGCGCCACCGCGTGGTCGAGGGGCCGCTGCTCGACGCCCTCGCGTGCGCGCCGCTGCTCGGCGACGGCTCGGCGCTCGCGCTCCCCGAGAACGCCGAGGCGCGCGCGCGCCTCGAGATCCTGGTGTGGGAGGCCGGAGCCCGCGCGCTCGAGGTGCCGGCGCTCGGCGGCTGGGTCTGGAACTCGCCCTGGACGTTCCACGCGATGATCGGCGCGCCGGCGCACGGCGCGCTGCGAGGGCGCGTGCTGGCCGCGCGCTGCCTCGAGATCAGCGCGCTCGGCATGCCCGCGACCACCGACTCGGAGCTCGTGGGCAAGACGCTGCAGGTGCTGCAGCCGCTGCTGCTGCACCCCGAGCCGCTCGTCTGGGTGCACGCCGCGCGCGCGCTCGGTCGGCTGACCGGCCGGCTCGATCAGCTCGAGGGCACGCTGCTCGACTGGGTCTTCGGCGAGTCGCCCGTGCTGCGCCAGCGCGCGGTCACGGCCTTCGCCTCTCTGCCGGCCGACCGACTGCGCGTGCTCGGCGGTCAGCTCGTCGCGCTGCTCGACTCCGCGTCCGACGACGACGCCGTGCTCTCGGCGCTCGCGGCGGCCACGCCGTACCTCTTCTTCAGCCGCCGCGCGCTGTGGGACCGCCTCGTCGCGCGCGTGCTCGCGGGCGACGGCGGCGCGGTGTCGGCGCGCGCTCTGTCGCGTGGGCTCGCGGTGCTGCGCAGGCGCGCCGAGCCTCCGGCCGACATCGCCGCGCCGTTGCAGGCGCTGCGCGATCTCGCGCGTCGCGCGCGCCCGAGCTCGCTCGAGGAGTCGCGCCGCTGGATCGAGGTCATCGCCACCACCGACACCATCGACGGCGCCGAGCGCGACCCGCTCGACCTCGAGCTCGGCCTGGAGAACCTCGCGCGCGTCGCCGCGGAGTACGACGACGAGGAGGCCGACGCGCGCGCCGCGCGCTTCGCCGGCGCGCTCGCCGCCACCTTCCAGGAGGCGCGCAAGATCGCGCTCGGAGGCGCGCGCCTGCGCCAGCGCGCCGCCGCGATGAACGCGCTCGAGGGCTGCGCGCGCGCGTTCGCGCTGCGGCTCTGGGCCCCGATGCTCGCGACGCGACCCGCAGGCGAGCCCCTCGACGACCCCGACCTCGCCGACACCTGGGAGCTGGTCGCGCGCGCGCCCTCCGAGCTGCTCGACATCGTCAAGGAGCGCCGCCACGCCGGCGGCGACGCCCCGCGCGAGGGGCTGCCGCTCGAGGTGCTCGCGATCCGCCTCGGCGGCTACGCGCTCGACGCGTGCGGCGAGGCCGCGGGGCTCGGGCCCGGCCGCGGGCCGACCGCGCACGCGACGTGCCTCTGGCTGCGCAAGATCGAGGGCCTCGCCGACGGCTCGCGCGATCTCCCCGCGCCGCTGCGCGCCGCGCTGAGCACGCTGTTCTGGCGCCTGGTCGACACCACGCGCGGCACCGCGCTCGGCGAGGTCGACGACGTGCGCTGGCTCGGGCCGTTCGCCGCCTGGTGGGCGCTGGTCATCGATCGGCCGGCGATGCTCGCGCAGCTCGCGACGGCGCTGCCGATGATGTCCGCCGGCGCGCTCGCGAGCTGCTGCGATCGCGCCGAGGTGCTGCGCACCATCGTCTCGTCGGGCGAGATGGACGGCCAGTGGGGCCCCGCGGCGCACGAGACGCTCGCGTCGCTGCACGCCGACGACACCGAGCTCGCGCAGGCGCTCTCGTCGTTGGCCCGCGCGCTCGAGGGCTTCGCCGTGGCGTCGGGCCCCGCGCGCGACCTCGACGCGATGTGCCTCGCGCTCGTCGTCGCGGGCGACCGCCTGCACGGAGCGCTCGCCGATCCGGTCAAGGCGCTGCACCCGGCCACCGCCGAGAGCGCCGAGGACTCCCTCTCGCGCAGCGCGACCGAGAACGCGCCGCGCGTCGCCGCGCTCCTCGCGCGCGCCATCCGTGCGCGCAACCTCTCGCTCATCGACGTCTGGCTGGCCTCGCTCGGGCCGGTGGCCTCGGGGCTGCTCGAGTCGGCGGTGCGCGCGGCCATCCGGCGCACGCCGCCGCCCCCGCCGCGCGCCGTCAAGAAGGAGCCCGAGGTCATCGAGGGCTACGAGCTCGTCGCGCCGCTCGGCGAGGGGGGCGTCGGGACGGTGTGGCTCGTGCGCAAGCCCGGCGCCGACCGCCTCTTCGTGCTCAAGATCCCGAAGGCCGACGTGCTGGCCAGCGCCAACGACGTGGAGCGCGCCGGCATCCTCGCGTCGTTCGTCGAGGAGGCGCGCGCGCTCGCCGGCCTCTACCACCCCAACGTCGCCAACATCATCGACCGCGGCGTCTCGGGCGACAAACCGTTCCTCGTGCTCGAGTACCTCATCGGCGCCGACCTCAAGCAGTACTCGTCGGCGCGGCTCATGACGCTCTTCGAGCTGCGCCCGGTGGTGCTCGGCTCGTGCGCCGGGCTCGCGGCGCTGCACGGCGCCGGGCTGGTGCACCGCGACATCAAGCCGGCCAACATCTGGCTGCGCCTGCCGCTCGCGGGCGGCGAGCGCTTCGACCCGCTCAAGCACCGCGATCCGGCGCGCACGCCGCCGCTCGCCGCCGTCGTCATCGACTTCGGCATGGTGCGCGCGGTGCGCGTCGCCGCCGACGCCGCCGGCCGCTTCGTCGCCGGCACCGCGGGCTACATCGCCCCCGAGCAGGTGCTCGACCCGGTCGAGCTCGACCCGCGCGCCGACGTCTACGCGCTGGCGGCGACGATCTACAACGTGACGACGGGGCGCGCGTTCTTCGACGAGATCGCCAACCCGCGCGAGCGCATCATCGCCCACATGCGCGCCGACCCGTTCGAGGACGCCGAGCGCCTGCGCACCTTCCCCGCGGCGATCGCCAAGCTGCTGCGCGCGGCCACCGCGCGCGACCCCGCGCACCGCCCGGGCCCCCTCGAGCTCGGCAGCGAGTTCGCCGCGGCGCTGTAGTCGCGCCGCAAGTGCGTTCGCCGCGGCGCCGTAGTCGCGCCCGGAAATGCGTTCGCCGCGGCGCCGCCGTCGCGCCCTGCGGCGCGCGGCGCGCAGGCGGTCACCGGATCCAGATCACCTGGTTGGCGCCCGGGTGACCGATCAACGCCGGCGGCGTGTACTCCTGGCTGTTCTCGAAGACGTAGGTCTTCGCGCCGGCGTTGATGTTCCAGCTGCCGTTCTCGAAGAGCTCGGCCATCGTCAGGCCGTCGTTCGGCGTGGTGCTCTGGCTGAAGTCCCAGCCGTCGCCGAGCCCCGTCGACCCCTTGCACGCGCCGGTCGCGGTGTACGCCTTGGTCCCGCGACACCAGCGGTACGGCGCCGTCGTGCCGTTGATCACCTCGCCGTCGACGCCCCACTCGAGGAGCAGGGAGGTGCGGTCGATCGGGCTGCTGGTGTACGCGAGCGCGCCGTTCTCGTACGAGGTGAACCGGATCTGCGTGTACGCCGGGGCGGGGGGCGAGCCGTACGGGACCGACGCCCGGAGATCCATCGTGAGGAGCGCGCACGCTCCGTTGTTCCACGTCGGCAGCGAGTGCTCCTCGGGAGAGACCTGCGCGAGCGCGTATTCGTACCCCCAGTGGTCACCCACGTGCGAGTTCGCGTCGCGGTTGGGGAAGGAGCCCGCCGGGTTGATCGTCGGGTACGCGCAGCTCATCGAGTCCTTCTCGAACGCGACCATCCAGCCGCCGCCCGTCATGTCGCAGTAGACGGTCTGCTCGACGTAGTCGACGAAGCCGGTGTACAGGCCGTTGGTCGTCCGTCCCTGGTTGTACCAGTCGAAGCACGTCTTCTGCGCGGGGGCGGCCACGCAGTAACCGGCCTTGCAATCGTTCGACTGACACGAGGGCCAGTTCCCGCACGTCTGGCCCACCGCGCAGCGGTTGGGGCAGTAGAAGCCGCAATCGACGTCACCCTCCCCGCCGTCGATCACGCCGTCGGTGCAGTGATCGGCGACGCACCTGCCGGTGTAGGCGCTGCAGAAGGTGGACGAGCAGTCGGCTCCCTTCGCGCAGGTGAGGCCGTTGGCGCACTTGCCGCACGTCGCGCCGCCGCAGTCGGTGTCGGCCTCGTCCGAGTCCTTGCGCCCGTCGGCGCAGTGGGTGGCGACGCAGGTGGTCGTCACGAGGTTGCACGCCGCGCTGACGCAGTCGCCGTCGGCGCCGCACCGCTTGCCCGTCGCGCAGGCGCCGCAGAGCGCGCCGCCGCAGTCGAGGTCGGTCTCGTCGCCGCTCTTGGCGCCGTCGGTGCAGTGGTCGGCGACGCACAGGTTGGTCGCGACGCTGCACGCCGCCGAGGCGCAGTCCGAGGCCGTGTGGCACGCCGCGTCGACCGCGCAGCCTGCGCAGCCTCCGCCGCAGTCGAGCGAGGTCTCCTGTCCGTCGAGCACGCCGTCGAGGCACAGGCTCGCGACGCACGACCCGGAGCCGACGTTGCAGATGCCGGTGGCGCAGTCGGCGCCCGAGGTGCAGCCCGCGATGCAGGTGTGGGCCGAGGCCGAGCACGACCCGCTGGCGCAGTCGTTGCCCGTCGCGCACGCGACGCCCACCGCGCAACCGGTGCAGGTGCCGCCGCAATCGACTGCCGTCTCGCTGCCGTTCTTGCGGCCGTCCGAGCAGCCGTTCGTGGCGCACTTGCCGTTGGCGCCGCACGCCGCCGAGGCGCAGTCGCGGTCGAGCAGGCAGGCGATGCCGACCTTGCAGCCGCCGCAGAGCGCGCCGCCGCAATCGAGCGCGGTCTCGTCCGCGTCCTGGGTCTGGTCCGAGCAGTGGTTGGTGACGCACGTCTTGTAGAGCGGGCCGCAGATGCCCTGGCAGTCGGTGTCGACCACGCAGGCGGCGCCGTTCGCGCAGGCGGCGCACGCGCCGCCGCCGCAGTCGACTCCGGTCTCCGCGTCGTCCCTCACGCCGTCCTGGCAGCGCGTCGCCACGCAGGTCTCGGTCTGCGCGTTGCAGATGCCGGACGCGCAGTCGTTGCCGATCTTGCACGCCTTGCCGGTCGCGCACTTCGCCGGGCACGCGCCGCCGCAGTCGAGGTCGGTCTCGTCGCCGTTCTTCACGGTGTCGAGGCAGCGGTTGCCGATGCACTTGCCGGTCTGCGCGTTGCAGAGGCCGGAGAGGCAGTCGCTCGCCTTGCCGCAGGCCTTGCCCTGGCCGCAGGCGATGGGGCACGCGCCGCCGCAGTCGACGTCGACCTCGGTGCCGTTCTTGCGGCCGTCGCGGCACTGGCTCTCGACGCAGGTGTTGCTCGTGGCGCAGAAGCCGGTCGCGCAGTCGGCGCCGGTGCCGCAGGCCTTGCCCAGGCCGCAGGGGCCGCACTTGCTGCCGCCGCAGTCGAAGCCGGTCTCGTCGCCGTCCTTCACGCCGTCGTTGCACGGGTCGCTCGTGCAGAAGTGCTTGTAGACGTGGCAGAGGCCGCTCAGGCAGTCGACGCCGCCGGCGCACGCCGCGCCGTCTCCGCAGCCCGAGCAGGTGCCGCCTCCGCAGTCCACGCCCGTCTCGGTGCCGTTCTTCACGCCGTCCTGGCAGCGGGTCGCGACGCAGGCGCCGGAGGTGTTGCAGATGGCGCTCGCGCAGTCGGGGTCGCCCTGGCACGCGACGCCGTTGGCGCAGAGCGTGCTGCACACGCGGCCGCAGTCGACGCCGGTCTCGCCGAAATCCTTGGTGCCGTCGAGGCAGGGCGTGACGATGCAGAGGCCGGTCGCGTAGTTGCACACGCCGGTGTCGCAGTCGCCGCCGCTGCCGCAATGGGCGCCCACCGGGCAGCGCGTGGCGCACCCGCTGCCGCAGTCCACGTCCGACTCGCCGTAGTCCTGTACGCCGTCGGCGCAGGTGCTCCCGCAGAGGTGCGTGGACGGCAGGCAGAAGCCGCCGACGCAGTCGGCGCCGCTGGCGCACGCGCGCGCGTCCCAGCAGGTGGGGCCGCAGCTTCCGCCGCAGTCGGTGTCGCTCTCGTCGGAGTCCTTCACGCCGTCGGCGCAGTGGCCGACGCACGCCCCGCCCGTACTGCAATAGCCGGTGGCGCAGTCGGCGCCGCTGCTGCACGGGCCCCCCTCGCCGCACGGATTGCAGATCGAGCCGCCGCAGTCGAGGCCGGTCTCGGCGCCGTCCTGCGCGCCGTCGTCGCAGGTGGACGAGCAGTAGCCGATGCCCTTCTTCGGGTAGCTGAACTGCTGGTGCCAGAGGTCGGGGAAGCTCTCGGTGTAGACGGCATAGGGGCCCACCGAGAGGTCGAGGACGCCCCAGGCCTTCACGCCGCCGCCGACGGTGACCTGAACCTTGCCGTCCACGCCGAGGTTGGCTGCGCCGTCCGAGGGGCCGCTCGTCTTGGCCTTGGGGTCGCACGACTCGACGTACGCGCCGTGCGCGCGCACCGAGCCGCGCAGGCCGACGTAGGGCCCCGCGACGTCGGCGAACAGCCAGTTCACGCGCGGGCTGAGCCCGCACTCGACCGTGACGCCGCCGCCGCCGATGACGCTCACGCGCGAGCTGTTCTTGAACGGGAAGCTCGCCTCGGGCGTCCAGACCGGGACGCTGTAGCTGACGCCCGCGCGCGAGCCGGGCGCTTGCAGCGTCGTGTCGGCGTGCGCCTGCATCGTGCCCTGGATGCCGAAGTTGCAGTCGCCCCAGAGCTCCATGACGAACGTCGTCGGAATGCCCGCGATGGCCGGCCCCGCGAAGGGGGGCGACTGGAGCAGGAGCACGGGCTTGACCTCGCCGACCTCCGGGCCGCTCGCGAGCAGCTCGGCGAGGTCGACCGCGTCGGTGGGCTTGGTCCCGGACGCGACCGTGACGTTCGTCGTCACGTCGAGCGAGTTGACGATGGCGAGGTCGCCCGTCGCGCTGGCCGAGAACTGCTGCACGCCCGCGACGCCGACGGTCGCGCCGAGGTGGAAGGTGGGATTGTAGGTGACCGTCCCGGTCAACGCCGCCGTGCCGGTGATCTCGACGGTGATGGCGACGCCCTTCTTGTTCTTGAACGTCTTCTTCTTCGATTTGAGGTCGAACACCTTCAGCGGCCCCTTGACGTTGAAGAAGGTGGAGACGTCCACCGCCTTCGAGACGCCGGGCAGGCCCGCGCCGAGGCTCGCGGCAGCGCTCGCGGTGTCGCTCACGGCCGAGCCGACGTCCGAGGCGCCCTGCTTCACGTCCGACCAGGCGCCGCTGACGAAGCTGCCGATGCCCGCTTGCTGCACGCTGCCGGTCGGCCCCTCGGGCGCGTAGAGCGACGGGTAGGGGAGCAGGCGCGACGCGGGCCCGGTGGGGCGAATGGCGGTCGGGGGCGCTGCGCCGTCGGCGCCTGCGTCCCCCGCGCCTGCGTCGGCGTCGGTGGCGGGGAGCTCCTCGGGCGCGCCGCCCGGCACGGCGGCGAAGTACTGCGACAGATCGACGCCCGTCGTGTCGATCGGGATGGCGGCGTGCGGGTCGGCGGTGAGCTGAGCGTCCCCCTCGACCACGTCCTGCAAGGTGGCGGGCTCGGTCATGACGACGACGTTGCCCCCCTCGGTCTTGACCTCCTTCACGCGGCGCAGGTAGCCGAACACGTTGTTGCCCCCCGAGCCGGGCGAGCGGCGGTTGCCGAGCACGGGCGCGCCCGCGGGCCATTGCTTGATGACCTCGGCCGCCGCCGACGCGGGGAAGACGAGCTTGTCGGGCTGCACGTCCACCGCGTCCGATTGCTCCTGCGTCGGCTGCACGACGTCGGCCTTCAACTTGGTCGCGTCGAAGTCGGGGGCCGCGCCGCCGCCGGGCGCGACCGCGGGAACCTGCTTGCGCGCGGGGTCGGGCGCCGCGTCGTCGCAGCCGGCGAGCGCGCCGAGCGAGGCCAAGAGCGCGGTCGCGAGCCACCCGGCGCGCAGCGGGCGCGCGGTCTTCACGGAGAGACGATTGCTGTTCATCGGTTGGCTCCGCGGCTCAGGGGCAGGTCTTCGCCCAGGTGCTGTCCGCACACAGGCACACGAAGTCGTTGACGAGGTCGACGCAGAGGCCCGTCCCGCACGAGGCGTTGACGCAGTCGTCGACGTTGGTCTCGCAGTGGGCGCCGCTGAAGCCCGCGTCGCAGGTGCACGCGACGACGAGCGTCGCGTCCTCGCAGGCGCCGTGCAGCGAGCAGCTCGCGGGGCCGCAGTGTTCGTCGATGGCGCAGGTGCCGTCGCCCGGATCGTGGAAGCCGGGCCCGCAGGCGCTGCACGTCGCGCCCGCCCAGCCCTCGTCGCACGAGCACGACGTCGAGCCCGCGGCGTCGATGCACGCGCCGTGGGCGCCGCATGGGTCGCTCTGCGCGCAGGTCGTGTCGGCCACGCACGCCCAGCCGAGCCCTCGGTGGTAGCCGCTCGCGCACGCGTCGCAGAAGCCCCCCGCGTAGCCCGCGTAGCAGTCGCACCCGAGCACGCCGCCCGGCGCGCTGCACGTGCCGTTGCCCGAGCAGCTCGTCGCGGTGCAGCCGAGGTCGAGGGTGCACGCGCCGCCGTCGCCGAGGTGGAAGCCCGGCGCGCAGGCTGCGCAGCTGTCGCCGCGGTAGCCGCGGTCGCAGCCGCAGAGGGCGGCGCCGCTGGTGTCGACGCAGGCGCCGTGGCCCGAGCAGGCGCCGGTCGCGGGGCACGCGCTGTCGGCCGCGCACTTGCCATCGGCTCCGCGGTGAAACCCCGACTTGCACGCGTCGCAAACGGCGCCCGCGTAGCCCGCGTCGCAGGTGCACACGACGGCGCCGCTCGCGTCGGCGCAGGTGCCGGCGCCCGAGCAGCTCGTGCTCGCGCACCGCGTGTCGAGCGCGCAGCCCGCGTTGCCGTCGGCGTGGTAGCCCGCGTAGCAGGCCGTGCAGTCCTTGCCCGTGTAGCCGTCGGCGCACGCGCACAGCGCGACGCCCGTGTCGGCCGAGCAGGTGCCGTGCGCGCCGCACGACGTCGCGGCGCACGCCTCGTCCTTGGCGCACAGGTCGGCGGCGTCGCGGTGGTAGCCCGATCGGCACGCCCCGCACACCTCGCCCTGGAACCCCTCGAAGCAGCTGCACGCCGCGGTGCCGCTCGCGTCGTCGCACGTGCCGTGGCCCGAACAGAGCCCGGCGGTGCAGAGCGTCTGCACGGTGGTGGCCCGGGCGTCGGTGCTCGACGAGCACCCCGCGCAGAGCAGCAGGCTGAGGGCGGAGAGGAGCAGGTAGGCACGCGCGAGCGTGCTGGCGCCGAAATGCATGGGTGGGGGCCTCGCGTCGGGTCTCGAACGGGAGGCGACCGGGTCGGCGGGGCGACCGCCGCGCGTCGGCGGGCGACGCGGTCAGCGCTCACGACCTGCAGAACCCTCCCGCACCCCGCGCGCGGCGACGGACCTCGAGCCCGCCCACCGACGCCCCAGCAGGCGCAAGAAGTGCGCACGTTGGGACGTTCGATCAACGAAACACGCGGCCTCCCCCCGGGCAAGGCGAAGCGCGCGGCGTGGGCCGAAAGTCCGGACAATACTGCGTGGTTCCCGGGGCTTGGTGCCCCGGTTCCACGGCGTCGCCTGCGCTCTTGGGCGACCCATCCTCGGCGACCCTCGGGCGGTCACCCGGGCCGGGCAAAGAGTGCGCGTCGGAGTGGGGTCGTCAGCGCGCGCGCCGACGCTTGCGCGCCTGCGCGGGGGGCGCCACGGCGACCGGCTCGGAGGCTGCGGTCGCGCGAGCCGACCAGCGCGACTCGGGGGGCGCGTCGTCGGCCTCGAGCCCCGCGGCGGGGCGGTGGGCGGCGATCGGCCGGCGCCCCGAGCGCGGAGCGGGCTCGTCGGCGGCTGCGTCGGTCACCTCGGGCGCCGTCGCGCGCGGCGCGCGCAGCGGAGAGGCTGCGAGCGTGACGCCACCGAACACGGGAGGCGCGAGCGTCGCCGCGAGGTCGTCGACCGAGAGCACCGTCTCGACGGTGCTGCCGTACGCGGCGAGCGACGCGCGCACGAGCAGCGAGCGGCCGTCGCGCTGGCGCGTGATCTTGAGCGTGCGCACGGCCGTGTCGGGGTCCATCGCCCAGCGCCGCAGCCACGCGGCGAGCGTAGCGTCGGGGTACTGCAGCGTGAGGCGCGAGCGCGCCGCCGGATTGCTGCGGGAGCCTTGCGCGCCGAAGTTGCGCACGCCGTGGCACGCGCCGACCTTCTCCCCCCGCGCATTCTCGATCAGGTATCGCTTCACCATGCGCAGTCCCTCGTGGACCCGAACCGTAGCACCGCAAGCGGCGTCCTTGCGACCCCGCTTCGACCGCGTACGTTGCGCCGATGCAGTTGTGTCGCTTTGTCTGCTTCTCTGCGCTGCTCGCCGGTTGCGCGCTCCCCGCTTTCGACAAGGCAGCATGAGGCGGCGGCGCGCCGGTGGCGGGCGCCCTCTCTCCGCCGATCTCGCCGCGAACGCTCCCTGCGTCGCGCGCGGCGGCGCGCCCACCGCGAAGACGACCGGCGCCTCAGGTCGGGTCGGGCTTCGGCGTCTTCGGCGTGCTCTTCGGCAGCGCGGGCGGCGTCGCGAGGTCTGCGGGCGTGGGCGCCGTCAGCGCGCCGAGGAAGGTCACGATGGAGTCGATCTCGCTGTCGTGGAGCTCGCGGCCGAGCTGGTGGCGGGCCATCAGGCGCACCGCGTCGCCGAGCTTCGCGGTCGCGCCGTCGTGGAAGTAGGGGCCCGTCTTCTCCACGTTGCGCAGGCTCGGCACCTTGAACTTCAGGCGGTCGGCGTCGGCCTTGGTCAGCTCGAAGACGCCCTGGTCCTTCTGGTTCGGCCACGGCGTCACGGCGCCGACCTTCTGGTAGCTCTGCCCGCCGAGCAGCGGGCCCGCGTGGCACACGGTGCAGCCGGTGCGCACGAAGAGCGCCGCGCCTGCGAGCTCGGCCTCGGTCATCGCCGAGCGGTCGCCCGCGAGGTAGCGGTCGAACCGCGACGGCGTCAGCAGCTTGCGCTCGAACGCGCCGATGGCGACGCCCACGTTCTTCAGCGTGATCGGCGCCTTCTCGCCGGGGAACGCGCGCTCGAACGCGGCGACGTACTCGGGCATCGACGCGAGCACCGCGACCGCGCGCCTCTCGCTCGACGCCATCTCGATCGGGTTCTGGATCGGGCCGGTCGCCTGCTCCTCGACATCGACCGCGCGGCCGTCCCAGAACTGACGGAAATGCAGCGCGGCGTTGAGCACCGTCGGCGCGTTGCGCCCGCCGCGCTGCTTCTTGTGGCCCACGCTCGTCGGCTCGCCGTCGACGCCGAACGCGCCGAGCTTGTGGCAGCTGTCGCACGAGACGTCGTGGTTCTTCGACAGGCGCAGGTCGGCGTAGAGCATCCGGCCGAGCAGCACCCGCTCGGCGCTCGCGGGCGAGGCGCCGTCGGCGCTCTTCGGCAAGGGCGCGAGCGCGCCGAGCACCGAGGGGTCGAACGCGGGGCGGGGCGCGGCCGAGGCCGCGACGGGGGGCGCGGGCGCGGGGGGAGCGGAGTCGCGCGAGTCGCGGCACGCGAGCGCGAGCGTCGCTGCGAGCGCAGAGGAGGCGAGGCGAGCGATTCGGGTCATGGGCCCTCGGGTAAGGCTCGCCCGGCGCTCTCGCTCGTCTCATCTGGGGCACGACACGCAGCCGGGGGCCTGCGGGGGCTCGACGGCGCGCTCCTTCGACAAAAGAGCCCTCGGCGGTCAACGTTGCTCGATGCCCGCGCCGACCGGTCTGCGCCTCGAGCGCGCGCGCGCCTCGCGGCAGTTCCACGACGGCGCGTTCCGCAACACCTCGGGCGTGCGCCCCGGGCTCAAGGGCAACCCGCTGCCGATCCTCGGCGAGCTGTTGCTCGGCAAGCGCGCGCGCACGCCTCGCGCGCCGCTGCCCGTCGAGAGCCCGCTCGCCGCGTGGGCGAGGCCCGTGTCGTCGTCGGGGCTGCGCGTCACCTGGCTCGGCCACAGCACGCTGCTGCTCGAGTCCGACGGCGTGCGCGTCCTGACCGACCCGGTGTTCGGCGAGCGCGCGTCGCCCGTCTCGTTCGCGGGGCCGCGGCGCTTCCACCCCGTGCCGGCCTCGATCGCGGAGCTGCCGCCGCTCGACGCGGTGCTGCTCTCGCACGACCACTACGATCACCTCTGCGACGCGAGCATCCGGCAGCTCGCCCGGCTGCGCGTGCCCATCGTCACCTCGCTCGGCGTCGGCGCGCGGCTCGAGCGGCTCGGGGTCGACCCGGCGCTCGTCGTCGAGCTCGACTGGTGGGAGGAGCACACGCTGCCGGGGGGCGCGCTGCGCTTCACCGCCACGCCCGCGCAGCACTTCTCGGGGCGCAGCGTCGCCGATCGCAACGAGACGCTCTGGTCGTCGTGGGTCATCACGACCGAGCGCCGCCGCCTCTTCTTCTCGGGCGACACGGGCCTCACGCCCGAGTTCGCCGACGTCGCCGCGCGGCTCGGCCCGTTCGATCTGTCCATGCTCGAGATCGGCGCGTGGAACGCCGCCTGGGGCGACATCCACCTCGGCCCCGACAACGCGCTGCGCGCGTTCGCGATGCTCGGCGGCGGCACGCTGCTGCCGGTGCACTGGGGCACGTTCGACCTGGCGTTGCACGCGTGGGACGAGCCCGCCGAGACGCTCCTGCGCCTCGCCGGGCCCGCCGGCGCGCGCGTGCTCACGCCGGTGCTCGGGCGCGCGTTCGAGCCGGCGCACCTCGACGGGCCGACCCCGTGGTGGCGCTCGGTGCAGCGCGAGGCCGGCGGCGCGCTCGCGCTCGGCGAGCCCACCGAAGGCTGACCTGCTGCTAGCTTTCGCGCAGCGGGGCCGGGCCTCGCGCGGGAGAGCCATGGCGAAGCGCGAGGCGGGCGAGGGTTCGGGGGCAGGCGAGGCGCGCCTCTACGCGTACGACGCGTGCGGCACCTGCAAGAAGGCGCGCAAGTGGCTCGACGCGCGCGGGCTCGCGTACGAGGTGGTGGCCATCGTCGAGCACCCCCCGCAGGCTGCGGCGCTCGCGCGCCTCGTCGCCGCGAGCGGGCTGCCCGCGCGCAAGTGGTTCAACACCAGCGGCCAGAGCTACCGCGCGCTCACCGCCGCGCTCGGCAAGAGCGGCGTGGACGCGCTCTCCGAGGCGGAGATCGTCGCGCGCCTCGCGAAGGACGGCAAGCTCATCAAGCGCCCGGTGCTCGTCACCGCGCGCGGCGTGCTCGTCGGCTTCCGCGAGGAGGCCTGGGCCGCGCACTTCGCCTGAGTCGAGCGCGCGGCTCGCACCCTTCGCGTGCGATCAGCGCGCGGGCGCGAGCAGGTCGCGGAGCGCACCCTCGAGCGTCGGGTGGCGGAAGCGGTAGCCGCTCGCGGTGGCGACGCGCGGCACCACGCGCTGCGAGGCGAGCACGACCGCGGCGACCTCGCCGAGCGCGGCGCGCAGGGCGAACGCGGGCACGCGCAAGAAGGCGGGCCGGTGGAGCGCGGCGGCGAGCGCGCGCGTCAGGCTCTCGTTGCGCACCGGTTCGGGCGACACGACGTCGAGCGGGCCGCGCACGTCGGCCTCGAGCGCGTGCAGCGCGAGGCCGACGACGTCGTCGGCGTGCACCCAGGGCACCCACTGCCGCCCGGTGCCGAGCGGCCCGCCGACGCCCGCGAGAAACGGGGCGCGCATGCGCGGCAGCGCGCCGCCCTCGCGATCGAAGACCACGCCGAGGCGCAGGCACACGACGCGCACGCCGAGCGCCTCGGCCTCGCGCGCCTCGCGCTCCCAGCCGACGCACACGCCGGCGAGGAAATCGCTCCCCGGCGCAGACGCCTCGTCGAGCACCTCGTCGCCGCGATCGCCGTAGAAGCCGACCGCCGAGGCCGACACGAGCACCGTGGGGTGCGCGTCGTGCTTGCGCAGCGAAGCGACGAGCGCGCGCGTGCCCTCGACGCGGCTCGCCTCGATCGCGCGCTTCTTCTGCGGCGTCCAGCGCCCCTCGGCGACGGGCTCGCCTGCGAGGTGCACGACGGCCGAGACCCCCTCGAGCGCCTCGCGCGGCACCTCGCCCGCTCCGTCCCACGCGAACGCGGGCACGCCCAGGCGCGCGCTCGCGCGCGCCGCGTCGCGCGACAGCACGCGCGCGCCGGGCAGGTGGGAGAGCAGGCGGCGACCGATCGTGCCGGTCGCCCCCGTGACGAGCACTGGCGAGCCGTGGGTCATCGCAGCGCAGCGTGCGAGCCGGTGCGGTCCGGGTCAAGGCGCGGGCGCTCGCCGAGCGACGACGTATCGGCGCGCGTTCGCAGGTGGTAACGCCCGTCGATGCGCTTCGCCCCGCTCGTCCTCTCGTCGACCTTCGCCCTCGCCGCGTGCAGCAGCAGCGACCCCGTCGCCCCGGACGCGGGCGCGGCGACGCCGCCGACCTCGCAGTGCGTGGCGCCGACGGGCGCAGGCACGCGCCACGACGGCGAGTCGATCACGGCCGACACGACCTGGACGGCGGCCGACAGCCCGCACCGCATCACCTACTCCCCGACGGTGCGCGCGGGGGCGACGCTGCGCATCGAGCCCTGCGCCGAGGTCCGCATCGCGGGCGGCTACGGCCTGCTCGTCGAGGGGCGCCTCGAGGCGCTCGGCACGGCCGAGACGCCGATCGCGATCACGGCCGACGACCCGGCCGCGCCGTTCGGCTACCTCGAGGTGCGCGGCGGCTTCGCCGACCTGGCGTACGTCTCGATCTCGGGCGGCGGCGCCGAGGAGCCGAACGGCGACGCGATGCTCGAGGTGTGGGGCGCCTCGACCGACCAGCGCACCGACAACGCGCGCCTGCGGCACGTGGCGCTCACGGGCTCCGAGCAGCACGGGCTGACGCTCGAGCGCTCGGGCGCGCTCACCGCCGACTCGACCGACGTCGTCATCCACGGCGCCAAGCTCGCGCCGGTCGCGGTCTACGGCTCCGCGCTCGTCGGCAGCGTCCCGGCGGGCGACTACACGGGCAACGGCGCCGACGAGATCGCCGTCATCGCGCGCGACCCGATGATCGAGGACACGACGTGGCACGCGCGCGGCGTGCCCTACCACCTCGGTGACGCGAACCAGAACGGCGCCGACTTCCGCGTGGGGGCGAGCACGGGCGCGGCGCTCGCCACCTGGACGATCGAGCCCGGCGTCACGATCCGCGCGGCCGACGCGGCGCGCATCCTCGTGCAGAAGAGCGGCGACGCCATCACCGGCTCGATCGTCGCGCGCGGCACCGCCGAGGCGCCCGTCGTCTTCACCTCCGCCTCCGCGTCGCCCGCGCCCGGCCTGTGGCGCGGCCTCGTGTTCGAGGCGGCGCCCGCGGCCACGACGGCGCTCGACCACGTCGAGATCCGCTACGCGGGGGGCCCGAGCCAGGCCAACAGCTTTCACTGCGAGCCCGGCAGCGACGGCTCGTACAGCCGCGACGAGGACGCCGCGCTCGCCGTCTTCGGCGAGCCCGCCTCGGCGTTCCTCACCCACTCTCTGCTCGCCGACAGCGCGGCCGACGGCGTCGATCTCGCCTACCACGGGGCCGCGCTCGACTTCGCCGCGGGCAACACCTTCACCGGCATCGCGCGCTGCCGCGTCACGCTCCCGCGCTCGACCGACGGCTCGTGTCCGACGCCGGTGCCGGCCTGCCAGTAGTCAGGCCGCGGCTCAGCCCCCGGTCAGCTCGTCGGCCGATCGCTCGAGCATGTCGTCGATGGCGTCGCGCGCGGCGCGGAAGCGCGCGAGCAGCACCTCGCGGCCGAGCGACGCGTCGCGGCTCGCCGGGTCGGGCACGGGCCAGTGCAGGCGGCGCGCGGCGCCGAGGAACACGGGGCACACCTCCTCGGCGCAGAGCGTGACGACGACGTCGACGGTGGCGGGGTCGATCGTCTGCACCGACTTCGAGCGGTGCGCGGCGAGGTCGACGCCGACCTCGCGCATCGCCTCGACGGCGTAGGGGTTGACCTGCGACGGCTCGCTGCCCGCGCTCTGCACGAGCAGGCGCTCGCCGAAGCGAGCGCGCGCGAGGCCCTCGGCCATCTGGCTGCGCGCGGAGTTGGCGACGCAGAGAAAGAGGACGCCTCGCGTGCGGGAGGCGCTCACGGCGTCACGCTCGCGGCTGCCCCGGCGGGGAAATAGCGCCTCTGGGCCCAGAGCGAGACGTGCACCAGGCCGATGAGCACGGGCACCTCGACGAGCGGCCCGATGACCGCGGCGAAGGCCGCGCCGCTGTGGATGCCGAAGCTCGCGATGGCGACCGCGATGGCGAGCTCGAAGTTGTTGGACGCCGCGGTGAACGAGAGCGTCGCGGTCTCGGCGTAGCCGGCGCCTACGCGCTTGCTCATCGCGAACGACACCGCGAACATCACGACGAAGTAGACGAGCAGCGGCACGGCGATGCGCAGCGCGTCGAGCGGCAGCTGCACGATGGCCTCGCCCTTGAGCGAGAACATGACCACGATGGTGAAGAGCAGCGCCACCAGCGTCAGCGGGCCGATGCGCGGCAGGAAGGCGCGCTCGTACCACTCGCGGCCCTTGAGCGAGACGAGCGCGCGGCGCGTGGCGAAGCCGGCCGCGAAGGGGACGCCGAGGTAGATGGCGACGCTCTCGGCGATGTCGCCGATGCCGACGTGCACGACGGCGCCGTGCAGGCCGAGCCACGAGGGCAGCAGGGTCGCGAAGAAGTAGGCGTAGACGGAGAAGAACAGCACCTGGAACAGGGTGTTGAAGGCGACCAGCCCCGCGCAGTACTCGGCGTCGCCCTTGGCCAGGTCGTTCCACACGATGACCATCGCGATGCAGCGCGCGAGGCCGATCAGGATGAGGCCGAGCATGTACTCGGGCTTGTCGCGCAGGAACACGACCGCGAGGCCGAACATCAGCAGCGGGCCGACGACCCAGTTCTGCACGAGCGAGAGCGTGAGCACGCGCTTGTTGCGGAAGACCTTGCCGAGCTCCTCGTAGCGAACCTTCGCGAGGGGCGGATACATCATCAGGATCAGCCCGACCGCGATCGGGATGCTCGTCGTGCC